>NZ_LWRX01000186.1:0-46057 GCF_001683835.1 Ralstonia sp. RL
GGAGAGCCCCCCCCCCCCCCCCCCGGGAGGGCAAAAAAAACCGCCGTGCAAGACGGCGGCTTGTGCAGCAAGACAGTCGCAGATCAGTTGTTCTGCTTGGTGATCTTCGTACCCTCGATGGACGCACCTGCCATCAGGCCGGCATTGGTCAGGTTGAAGCCGATGACCGGCTGCTGAACCGTGTTGGTGTCCACCGCGCCATTAGCGCCGATCTTGGCCAGCGCCACGGTCGCGTCCACGCCGGCCGTCCAGCCATTGCTTTCCTGGAATTTGCGCAGCGCCTCGTCCGTCATGAAGAGGATGATGAGCGCGCGCGACTGGGCACCGGCCTGGAAGCCGACGGACGCCGAGGCGATGTTGTAGTAGCCCAGCGGACGGCCGCCGCTCGTGCGCAGTACGCCTTCGCCGTACTGGCCGCCGACCACGAAGCCGGCGTTGAGCACCGACGGGAACACGAGCACGCCCTTGGCGCGCGAAACCAGGTCGCGCGAGCCATTGGCTGTGGTGTACAGGCGCGAGAGCACCGAATCTGCCTGCGAGTTGGTGGTGGCGTGTTTGTTCGTCGACGTCATGACGTCAGAGCCCTGCGCATTCGGGCTCGTGGTGGTACAGGCCGCGATCTGGGTGCCCAGCAGGGCGGCGGCAGCGAGAGTGGCAGCGGTACGGCGGCTGATGAAGTTCTTTTTCATGGCGATCGTTCTCTCTGTCTCAGTTGAAGGAGGGGATACAGCCACGCGCATCCCGGCGATAACCGGGGCCCAAGCCATGGGCAACGGTGTCAACCACGAGGGAGCAAGCGGCGTGCCCGCCATATCGGATCAATACCGGGGCGCTCAGTTCCTGACATTAGGCGAGATTTGTGCCGCCGGTAGCGCTTTTTTCGTACAGGCTTGCGCCAACAAGAAAGCCGCGCAGAGGCGAGCGCCAACAAAAAAACCGGCGCGAGGCCGGTTCCTGGGTTTTGCCGCTGCGGGATCGGTCAGAGCCAGATGATCAACGCTGCCACGCCAATGATGAGGCCGAACTTCACCACGTAGTAGACCTTGCGGTTCCACGCCTTGAAGCGGCGGCGGTATTGGCCCATCACCCAGACGTAACGGAACAGCTTGTTGATGCCGCCGGTCTGGTCGCCCTCGTCGTTGGGCGAGCTGGCCGCTGTCATGACCTTGCGGCCCAGCCACTTGTTGATGCGCTGCGCCCAGCCGTACTTCATCGGCCGTTCGATGTCGCAGAAGAGGATCAGGCGGTCCTTGTCGGAGCCGTTCTCCGCCCAGTGGAGGAAGGTCTCGTCGAAGACCACGCCCTGGCCGTCGCGCCAGCTGTGGCGCTGGCCATCCACCTCGATGAAGCAGCGGTCGTCGTTGGGCGTGGCGAGGCCGAGGTGATAGCGCAGTGAGCCGGCAAACGGGTCGCGGTGCGGGTTCAGCTTGCCGCCGGGGGGCAACTCGGCAAACATCGCGGCCTTCACGCTCGGCAGCTCGCGCAGCAGGGCGACCGTCTTGGGGCACAGTTGCTCGGCCGATGGGTGGCTCGCCTCGTACCACTTCAGGTAGAAGCGCTTCCAGCCATTCTTGAAAAACGAGTTGAAGCCTGCGTCGTCGTTCTTTTCGGCCGCCTTGATCTTGCGCAGGTTGATGAGCGCGAGACCCTCATCGCGGATCTGCGGCCATGCGGCTTGCAGCCTTTCCAGATCCGGAAAACGTTCCACCGGCACGTACGGCGTCTGGGGCACGCCCGAGAACGCATACATGAAGCAGTTGACCGGCGCGACCACGGCCGAGTGGTCGAACATCTGGCGCCAGAACTTCAGGCGCACCTTGCCGCGAAAATGCACATACAGAATGGAGCCCAGATAGAGGGCCACGATCATCCACTTGATCAAGACGGTTTCCTTGCCGCGCAAAAGGCGGTCAGCAATTGAAATGCAGGCGCTGGCTGCGCAATCCGCCATTTTACCCGCGGCGCGCCGCCTTCGCGTGGATGGCGGCCAACACTGGTGCCCGGTTTTGTGACGCAGCCTTACCGTTTGCGCGGTCTTCGCAATAGGAAGTTAGTGTGTAGATTTGTCGACAAATGTGCGCCGCGTTCTACAATCCGGCACGCACCCCATCCATCCAAAGGCTGGGGCGGATACCGGAGGCAGCCATGGACGCGAAGAAATGCTCGGAAGCACCCACTGAAATGCCGCGCGCTGGCATTGCAGCGGGCGGCGCGGATTCGCTGGAGGCGTCCATCCGCCGTGCGCAGGAAGTGCTGTCTGCCGTGTCCGCACGGCTGGCGAGCCGAGGGCCCGCCGCTGGTCCCGCCGCCGAGCGCTTCATCGAGGCCGACGCCATGCAGCCCGCCGAGGCGCGCGCCGTGGCCGAGCGGTGCATGGCGGGCGAGCCGCAGGACGCCGCGCAACTGGCGCGGGCATTTTCCACGTTGCTTGGGCAGATCGATGCGCTGGAAGCCGACCAGGCCGGCCGGCGCCGCGTGCTGCGGCAGTGGATGGTGAGCCAGCTCACCTACAAGATGCTGTATCTGCATTACACCGGACAGGATCCGGCGGTGCCGCCTCGCGCGTTGCGGGCGCAGAAGGAGCGGGTGAAGGCGCGGGTTGCGGCGTTGCTCGACGCCGGGCGCTCCTACGCCGATGTGCGCCTGACCGATCTGCGCTTTGCCGAAGACGACAGCGCAGACGGCCAGGCCTAGGCGTCATTCCTCGTCGTCGTCCGGCTCGGAGTCGAGGAATTCGCGGCGGGCCAGCCAGTCGGCGATCGCCTCGTCGCAGGCCTTCTTCAGCTTGGCCTTGCTGTCCACCTTGTCGAACAGCGTGAAGTTCATCAGCGCCAGGCCCAGATCGGTGATGTAGAACATGCGCTTCGGGTTGTCGAAGTGGACGATCCGGCCGTCGATACCGGCGTCGTCTTCCGGTTCGGCGGGGGCGTCTTCGAGTTCGACCACGCGGCAGGTAAAGCGCGGCGCGCGGGTGTGGGTCAGGTATTCGAACTCATCGTGCGACACTTCGCCGGACGGTGTGACGGCAATGGCGAACCCCCAGATAAAGCGCGGGGTCGGCAGATCCGACAGCTCGTCGATTTCATCCATCCTTGTTTCTCCAGTCTGATGACGGCTTGTATGAACGGCGCATTATCGCGCAGGAACAACACATTATGGCGCGGCGCAGAGCGTGCAATGCACGCGCGCGACCCGCGCGTGAGGCGCGTGGCCGAAGGGCTGGCCGTCCGCAGCGCTTTTGACGCCGATGCGCTGGTCCCGTGGATGGTGGCTGGCCAACCGGTCGGCTGGCTCAGCCGCGAACGTGCCGCGCTGCTTGCGCGCTGGCCGCGATGGTTCGAGGTGGGCGCATCGCGCGTCGACCTGGCGGACTCCCTGGCGAGCGAACCCGCCCGTACTGCCGCCCTGGACGAGGTCATCAGACGCTTGGCCGAAGACGGCCACGTGCGCGGCTGGCGCGACGAGCGCTTCCCCGTGGACACGGGCTGGGGAACGCCCGCGCTCGCGCTGATGGAGCGGGCCGCAGCGCGATTCTTTGGGATACGCACGTACGCGGCGCACATGAATGGCCTGATCGACGGCGCGCAGGTGATGCTCTGGCTGGCGCGCCGCGCCGACACCAAGCCGATCGACCCCGGCATGTGGGACAACCTCGTCGCCGGTGGCATCGGCTACGGTTTCGACGCACGCGGCGCGCTGGAGAAGGAGTGCTGGGAAGAGGCCGGCATCGGCGCCGAACTGTCGGCGCGGCTCGTTGCGCGCGGCACGCTCGACGTGTTGCGCGAAGTGCCGGAAGGCATCCAGAACGAAACGCTGTTCGCTTTTGACCTGACGTTGCCCCCCGACTTCATCCCCGCCAACCAGGACGGCGAGGTCGCGGGCCACCTGCGCGCCAGCCCCGACGCGGCGCTTGATATCATGGCGGACTGCGCGATGACGGTGGACGCCACGCTCGTCACCCTCGACGCCCTGGCGCGCCTGGAACCGCAACGGTTCGCGCCCGACAACAATACGTAAAACGATTGATGAGTCACTCCGGTTTCATTCTCACCCTGTCTTGCCCGGACCAGCCTGGCATCGTCCACGCCGTATCGGGCCTGCTGTTCGAGCAGGGCTGCAACATTCTCGATTCGGACCAGTTCGGCGACGAGTTCACGGGCCGCTTTTTCATGCGCGTCCATTTCGCTCCGCAGGGCCAGCCGCTCGACCTCGCGACGCTGCGCGAGCGCTTTGCGCCCATCGGCGACCGCTTCTCGATGCAGTGGGGCATGTTCGACGCCGCCATCAAGCCGCGCGTGATGATCCTCGTCTCGAAGATCGGCCACTGCCTGAACGACCTGCTGTTCCGGGCGCGGGCCGGCCAGCTGCCGATCGAGATCGCCGCCATCGTCTCGAACCACCGCGATTTCTACCAGCTCGCCGCGTCGTACGACGTGCCGTTCATGCACCTGCCGCTGCTCAAGGCCACTGACGCCCAGAAGGCGCAGCAGGAAGCCCGCATCTGGGAAATCGCCCAGGAGCAGCAGATCGACCTGGTTGTGCTTGCGCGCTACATGCAGATCCTCTCGGACGATCTGTGCCGCAAGCTCGAAGGCCGCGCCATCAACATCCACCACTCGTTCCTGCCCAGCTTCAAGGGTGCCAAGCCGTATTACCAGGCGCACGAACGTGGCGTGAAGCTGATCGGTGCGACGGCGCACTACGTCACGGCCGACCTGGACGAAGGCCCGATCATCGAGCAGGAGATCGAGCGCGTGGACCACAGCATGGACCCGGAGCAGCTCACCGCCGTCGGCCGCGACGTGGAATGCGTGGCGCTGGCGCGCGCCGTCAAGTGGCATGCGGAACATCGCATCCTGCTCAACGGCCACAAGACCGTCGTCTTCAAGTAATCCAGCCTCAGTAGGGAAGCGCGATGCGACAGATCGTTCTCGATACCGAAACCACCGGCCTGAACGCCGCCACCGGCGACCGCGTGATCGAAATCGGCTGCGTGGAAATGGTCAACCGGCGCCTCACCGGCCGCAATCTGCACTTCTACATCAACCCGGAGCGCGAAATCGACGCCGGGGCGATGGCGGTGCACGGCATCACCAACGAGTTCGTGGCCGACAAGCCGAAGTTTGCAGAAGTCGTCGACGAGATCCGCGATTACGTGCAGGGCGCCGAGGCCATCATCCACAACGCCGCGTTCGACCTGGGCTTCCTCGACATGGAATTCCAGCGCCTGGGCCTGCCGACGTTCCGCGAGCACCTGTCGGGCCATATCGACACCCTGCTCGAAGCGCGCCGGATGTTTCCCGGCAAGCGCAACTCGCTCGACGCCCTGTGCGACCGGCTTGGCGTGAGCAACGCGCACCGCACCTTGCACGGCGCCTTGCTCGATGCCGAGCTGCTGGCCGAGGTCTATCTGGCGATGACGCGCGGCCAGAACACGCTCGTCATCGACATGCTCGAGACGGGCGAGGGCGCCCTGGCCGAGGCGGTGGCCGTCGACCTGAGCGCGCTGCAGCTGCCCGTGCTGCTCGCCACGGAAGCCGAGATGGAAGCCCACGCCGGGGTGCTCAAGGACATCGACAAGGCCAGCGGCGGCAAGACGGTGTGGGCGCGGGAGATGCAAGACGCGGCGCCTGCCGCGTGATGCTCGAAAAAAGTGCGGTCGGGGTCTTTACACGATCGCGGCTTTTCGCCATAATCTCGTTTTCACCGCATTCGGGTGGTTAGCTCAGCGGTAGAGCACTGCCTTCACACGGCAGGGGTCACAGGTTCAATCCCTGTACCACCCACCAAATTGGCGAGAAATCGCCCTAAAAGGCCCTCAGGCAATCGCTGAGGGCCTTTTTTCTTTGCTGCGAAACCTCGTGGAATGCCCTTTTGGTGCAAAAGTGGTGCACCCCGAAAATTGGCCCAGACGTTGTTCAACCATTGTCTGGAGCATCAAGTGGCATCCATTTCAAAGCGCGGGAACTACTGGCGTGCGTTTGTTCGCCGGCGCGGCTACCCGTTGCAAACTCGCACTTTTGACACAAAGGCTACAGCCGAGGCGTGGGCCCGCCGGATCGAGGCTGAATTGGATCGTGGCGTGTTCGTGGATCGAACAGAGGCCGAGCGCAACACCCTCGGCGATTTGCTCCTGCGCTACAGCCAAGAGGTGTCTCCCCACAAGAAGGGCGGGCCGCTGGAGATCCTCCGCATTCGAAAGCTGCGCTCCGATCCGATCGCTGCACTGAAAGTCTCAGCATTGAGTGGCCAGAGCATCGCTCAATACCGCGATCGACGCCTTGCTGGTGATCCGAAGACAAAGGCGGTGTCCGGCTCAACGGTGAATCGAGAGCTCACGCTGATTGGTCACGTTATCAGCGTCGCCCGCAAGGAGTGGGGCGTACACGTGGACACCAATCCGGTCTCATTGATTCGCAGGCCGAAAGAGAATCGGGCGCGTAGCCGACGGCTGTACCGCGGCGAGGAAGAGCGTTTGCTCCTGCAGCTGGAACTCAGCCAGCGGACGGCTGAGGGCTTCTACGTGGCTGGGGGGTGCCGCAACGAGTACGTGCGGCCGCTCGTTATTCTGGCCCTCGAAACCGCAATGCGCCGCGGCGAACTTCTTTCCCTCCAGTGGTCGGACGTTCACCTCGCCGACCGCTATGTCCGGCTTCATGACACCAAGAACGGAGAGGCGCGGGATGCTCCTCTTTCAACTCGAGCCGTGTCTACGCTCACAGAGCTTTCGACCCGCCCGCGCCACGTCAGCGGCCGTGTTTTTCCCGTTTCGCCTGAGGCCTTGAAGAAGGCATTCACTCGCGCGTGCGACCGAGCAGGAATCGAAGACCTACATTTCCACGATCTCCGCCACGAGGCGACCAGTCGCATCTCTGAGAAGCTGGACAACATCCTCGAACTCAGCGCTGTGACCGGGCACAAGACGGTCCAGATGCTGAAGAGGTACTACCACCCGCGCGCTAGCGATCTGGCGCGCAAGCTTGGTTGATCGCAATCCGTTGTACTAAGCGGCTTGTCGGGCGGCGGGCACCGCCCAACAAGCCTGACCACAACTCACCTACTGAGAGGTGAATCATGGCTGTGTCCATTCTATCGTCGCACCCCATCTCCGCTCTTCCGCGCGACAGCGAGCTGTCGCAGATTTTGGAGTTGCGAGATCCGTTCCTAATCCCGGTTGCAGACCTCGAGCTGTTGATTCAAGAAGCACCAACGGCCCTGGCGCAAGGTTATCTGTGGGGCGTGCTTGACGCGCGCCGCATGCTCAAGGCTTGCACTGGGCTAGAGGTAGCCATATGAGTGCGAAAGCCGCCATCGCAGCCGCCGTCCTGTTGGCCTCTAACCTGGCAGCGGCCCAGCCCGATTTGTCGATCCCTTCCAACTCCGCGGGCGGGGTGCAACCTGGACCAGCTACGCCGGACGATCCATTGCCCGCGAAATTGATCGCGGTCGATCCAGAGGCAGCGTCTTTTGTCGCGGAATACAACGCGAGGATCGAAGCTTTCTACAACGAGATGACCGCCTATTACACGGTGGTCAACGGGTACTGCATCGCTACTCCGATGACGAGAAAACTCTTCTTCCTGATCAACCGGCGGTAAGTGGAAAAAAGGGACTCATGGCCTCGGTTCGAGCACTTCGTCTAGTAGACGTTGCCCCGCCTCCGGCGCTTGCAAAGGCGGTGTCAAGCGAGTTGCTGGCGCGCATCAACATGCGCGAGATTCCCATATTGCTAATGCGTCAGCAGTCGGGGGCAGGGGAGTCTCCCTGGGTGGGGTTTTGCGTTCCCTCGGATTGCACTGAATCCGGCGAGGTGGTCATCGACGTGCGCTGTGTCGAGCGCTCCGAGTGGGAGCCCCAACCAGAGCTGATTACCTCGATCTATCTGCATGAGGCAGCTCATCGTCTTCTGTCGGGCCACGGTCATACCGCTGCGTTCTTTGCGATGGTGCTGGTTCTGTATTTGCGCGCCGGCACAGGTTCGATGCCGTTCTGGCAGCGTGCCAAGCTGTACGACCTTCAGGAAGAGGGCGCAAACGCGCCACAGGCCTTCGCGTGGGCATGGAACGTAGCCCACGAGCTAGCGGTGAGCGATCTGACGGCAGATCGCTGCGCAGACGTCATCAATGACCGATATCGTGTGTGGCGAACGTGGTTGGCCGGTGCCGATGAGCGGGCGCGGGCCAAGCGCGAAGCGGTTCAGGCGGCGGAAGAGCGTATCAAGTCCCTCAAGGAAAGTCGTTGGTGGTACGCCTTAGCTGGCTTTGTCGTGGGCGCAATTGGCGTCGTAGCACTGACGCTGTAGCAGGGGAGGCCCGTCATCGACTGGCTTTTGTCATTGGTGCAGGGCCTGCTTGATGGCCTCGATACGCTGCGAGAACAGCGCATCATCGATGCTACGCTGTTCTCGGGGCACGTCATCGCTGCGCGCATCTGCTTCAATCAGCAGCTCCGCCAGTTCGACCAGCTCCGGGTATGGCCGCACTCCCGCCATCTGCTCACGCACCGTTTGAACAAAATGTGCGGTTTCGCGCGGCATGGCTGTTTTTGCCAGCAGTAGGAGACCGGTAACACCACGCGTCGCGTCGTTGACCTGGTGCGCTCCGAGGTCGGTCGCGGCGAATGCACAAGTCGGTCCATCAGCTCGCCGTGCTTGCCGTCCGCAAATAGTTCCAGCACGACTGCCTGCACGGCAGGGTCTCGCAGTTGGATGCGATAGGTTCGATCGCGACCAACAATCAGGCCAGTTTTCCGGTCTAGATAGCAAGGCTGAATACCCCGCGCCTCAAGGCCACGCACGGCCTTGGCAATGGCTTCGTTAGCGCGCTTGAGGAACAAGTCGCTTGTGATGTAACGGCCCAGCTTGTCGGCAGGCATGGTTTGATCTCGTTGTAGAGGCATGAAACCAGCATACGCGCCAGGTGCCAGCTCCGGAAGAGTGGATTTCGTAGTGTCCAAGTGCGACCAATCACCCAAGCGCGACCAGATAACCCCAACCCTCGAACCTGAATGTGAAAGCTGCGGTCAGAGGTGATTGGCGGTCCCGAAGCGCTGTTCGGTGTCACGATGGCTCAAGGTTTCAGCTTTACCTGCTGCGGCGCGAGCCCGGCCTTGGCCGCCTTCTCCACAATCATGGCGCGGAAGTGACTGGGGACTAGCGGATTGTTTGGGCTGAATTTCGCCAGTTCGATAGAAAGCTTATTCTGCAGAGCGTCAAGCGCGGCCGCGCGCGCTTGCTCTTCTCGATACAACTCCGCTGTCCGGCGCGAGACTTCGCGTGACAGTTGGTGATCTTGCGCTGTCGATGAAAGCTTGGCTTTGAGCTGCCTGATTTGGGTTTCCAAGTTGCGAGCATAGTTCTGCCACTCGCGCGCATTTCGCTCGGCTGCTAGAGCACGGCCAAACACGACCCCGCTATCGAACGTCATCTTGCTTTCCCCCGGCAGGTTTGATGGTCTGGGAGTGGCCCTATCGCTTGCGTGTGTTGTAGACGGGCTTGACGCCCTTCGCCACCAATTCCCACATCGTATTGGCAGCCGCTTCGTTTGCAAGCTTGAGAACCAAGTCGCTGTATATGTATTGCTCGAATTTATCGGCTGACATAATGATTTCCTCAGAACTCTCTGCCAAGAATACGCTGCATGAACCGGGTGCGAAAGATGGAAATGGCTCGAGCGCGACCAAATAACCTCAGCAGGCGATGGTAGCGAGTCTGCAGGGCAACGGTTCTTAGGCTCATAGCGGTAAGCGCGACCAAATAACCTCGCCGATGTGGTGCCTCAATTGGCGGACGTTAGCCGTAACGGCGTGGATTTTGGAAGCGAGCCCTGCCGCGCCTCGACGCCACACCAGCGCGATATGATTGGCGCAACAACAAATTGGGGTTGAGGGATGGGTGAGTTTGCGAAATTGGTCCAGGCGGGAAAAGTGTCAGGTCCGCTGCGGCGTACGTTCTCGCTCGATAGTTGGAGTACTGCGTTCGCCGCCGCAGGCGCTCCGGACGAAACCGACCAACGTGTCTACGATGCTGCCGTCGTGATTCACACAAAGCTGGCGAATATCCGATCAAGGTTGAAACTGTCTTCGGCGGCTGAACTTTCCGCCGTTACGAAGTTGCGAGCATTTGTTGCAGCCGCTAACTACAATTTTCTTGTCGCGCGTGAGAAGACGAGGGAAGCATTTAAACAGGCAGCGGCGGAGCGAGCGCAACAGGCAGTCGCCGGATTTCGGCCTGAGGAGTTCTTCAGCAAGATCAAGCTAGAGCTAACGGGCGGTTTCCAATGGTCGCCAAACGAGGTGGTTGAAGGCTTGGTCGACGGAATCGAGGTGCCAGTGCGATTTGCGTTGCAGGGCGAGCCGAATCTTGCCGGCAATCCCCGCCTGGGGCAGGTCGAATGGAGTGACATCATCCTTGAACTCAATCTGGGAATAATGTTCCGGCACGCCGAAGACCTTTGGGAGGATTGCCTGTGGAACGGCTACAAGGTAGTCGATACGGGGCGGGTAAAGACGTTCGTGCCCCAGGATGTCGACGCCAAGCGCGGCTATGCATTGGGGCTTGTCAGGCGTTTTACCCTCGGGATGGGATACTCGTTTATGGCTACCAAGGTTCATCGATCTTTGGTGGAACAAGGCTTCCTGCCACGTATTCGCGAAGTGCGGGCCATCGAGAAGGAGGGTAGGCGCCAAGTTATCAAGGTCAGCAAACCTGGGGAAATAACGCGAGCGCAGGAGGAGTTGTTTATCCTGCGCGGCTTTGCAAATGAACCCTACTACGCCGAGTTGCTGGAAGAAGCCCTTCCATCGCTTAATGGACTGACCTTATCGGCAATCCTGGATGCTTGGGTCGTAATATCCCGTGCTGCGTTGGTGCTCTTGGAATCTGTGGCAACGAAGGAAGAACGCCCGGTCAAGCAAGACGATTCCTTACTCAGTTGGCTTCCTGAGTATGTCCCCGTGCTGCAGGTAGACGCTCTGGTTCGTGCACTGTCCGTAGCGGCCGGAATTAAGCCTGCTGACGGAAGGAAGCTTATAGAATTTTTCACCTACCGAGGCCAGGCCGGACAGGAAATTTGGGCTTCCCCTCTAGTGCCGGTTGGGCTCACGACAGTGGCGCCCATTTTTGCAGCGATCGTTTCGCCGAACCTTAGGCGCCTAGTAGATGTCTGGATGCGCCAAGCAGGAGTCGATCTAGCAAAGCGAGGCCCTGCGTTCGAGGCACATGTGAGAGCCAGTGTTCAGCACTCCATCGCATCATCAAATGTCTTGGCGGGTAGCGCAATTTGCATCAACGATGACTACACGTTTAGGCCGAAGAGCGGGCGCGAAGAGCAAATTGACTTGCTTTTTGTGATTGGCTCAACCGTGTTCATGGCCGAGGCCAAGTGCATCTTGGAGCCTACTGATTCCAAAGGTATGGCAATGCACCGGAAGACCGTTTTGGGTGCTGCTGGGCAGGCTTTGCGTAAGTCTCGAGCATTGGAGGGAAACCGTGCGGAGTTTGTCGCAGATGTTGCGCGCTTTGGTATAGACCTGCCAGAAAACTTCGATGTGTTCCCACTGATAGTCGTAAGTACCTCCACGCATGTCGGCGTGCCCGCAGACGGTGTGCCGGTTATCGATGAGTACATTCTCGAAAAATTTTTGGAGGGTGAACTCGAGGATGTCGCAGTGACGGGTAGTAGCTTGGAGATCCAAGAGAGTGTGAGGACCGTCTTCTACACTGATTTGGGGGATGCAGAAGAGAAGGCGCCACGGTACTTTGCATCTCCGCCTCAGGTTCAACGACTGCTAAACGGCATTACTGAACGCGTCGTTCCTCTCCACGCCATTGATGGGCAGGATTGGGAAGGTTACGTGATTACCTTTGAATGTGTGCCTTCACAGGAGGGAGGGCATCAATTGGCTGCCGCCAATTCAGAGGTCTAGGCCATTTGGAGAGGCGTCGGGCCATGGCTCAGAAAGCCATTCTCTGTGGACTCGCCGGAGGCGTCTAGCTCGCGTTCCCCTCCAAAACAAGCTGTATCTTTCTGCGGCGTTCGAGCCTTGCATATACAGGGATATGATCGTTTGCCGGCCGGGGCCGGCGAATGGGTAGCAGTGACTAAAAATGGAATGGAGCTTCCATGGAGTCTTGCGCGCACAGCAATCTGGAGCTCTCTCTTGATCGGTGGCAGGAATGCCACTGGCATCTGCATCAGATGGAGGCCAATTACCACGAGCCCGAGCCATTTCGCTACTCGCTAAACTCCTTCATCCGTGCCGCCAAGGAGGTGCCGCTGAAGCTGCAAAACGATCTGCAGCGACATCCTGAGGTCCGAGCCAAGATCAAACCACTGCAGGACACCGTTCTCCAAAGTGACCTGTTCCAAATGCTGGGGAAACAGCGCGATTTCATCGTCCACCATGGAGCGCTGAACCTGAAAAGCCGCGGTCAAATCGGGACGACCGAGGGGGCAAAAATCAAACTGAGTTTCCCCTTTGCGGTCCGCCCGTGGGAGACATCGGACGAAGCCTATGAGAGGTACAAGGAAATGTGCCGGACAGACAAGTTTTTGCGCGGCCTCGGACCGGATTGCGATTCCGCACCAGCTCTTTGGCGCACGTGGATGATTCCGCAATTCCCCGATAGAGATTTGCTCGATGTTGCGTTCCAAGCATGGGCGTTGCTCGGTGAACTCCTATCCGGCGCCGTTGAGGCTTTCGGCGGGCAAAAGCTCGACCTCAGCCTGCCGTGCAGGCACGATCCCAACCTTGTCCGCATTAAACGTTTCAGCCAGCAAGAATTTTTCATGAGTGTTGACGGCATTGATCTCGCGGCGGAAGAACGGAAATGGCGGGAATCGAATGCGCAATGATCAGGGGTGATGCCATGGACCGCGACATATTCCTCGAACATCTGACGACCGCTTTCCGCGCCATCACTACGCCCCGTTTCTACGAGACTGAACGAGGATTTCAGGGCGAGTTGTTGGCTGGGCTGCAGCGGGCGATCCCTGCGGGCTTTCTGCCTGATCGGACCATAATCGAACAGGAGTACCAGAAGCGGCTCCTTGTACACGGGCTCGCAGTCCGGCCCGATATCATCGTTCATGAACCCTTTGATTCGAGCCGGCACCGCTCCCGACGGGAGCGGAATGTCGCAGTCATGGAGTTGAAGCTCGCTGCGACGGCTGAAAGTGCGGCTGCTGACATGGAGAGCTTGGTGCGGATGATGGAAATTCTTGAGTATCCGCTAGCGGTCTTTCTGAACATCGCATCCGAAGTTACGCACGCGGATGTCGTACCGGCGGCGTGGCGGGAGCGGATCGCCTGTTTTGCTGTGAGCCTGCGGAACGGTGAGGCTCACGTAGTGCGGTCCACATGGGCTGAACAGGCGGGACACGGTGGGATCTCGTTACCCTAGGGCGGCCACAAGGCATGGGGGCCGCCAAACGGCTAGGAGTAGACCTCAAGACCGCCGACACAAATGACCGCTCCAAGCTGCAAGCAGCCCTACTAGTCAGCGCCCAGACTGCCCGCTATGCCCCCCGAAACCTGCCTCTAGAAAAGTGATTCGCGAACCCAGAGTCCACGCGTTGCTCATCTCCAACTAGATTGCGATACCTTTTAGTTGCTACACAGTGAACTATGCCCACTGATCCGACATCGCTTTCAGCGGTAATGGCCAGTCTTTGTCGGGGCCAGATACGTCAGGCGGGGCAAAGGTATACGCCCGGCATCGACCCGAACGCGCCCAATCTTCGGATTGCCGCCTTGTCCATCGCTATCGACAACGTCGCATGTGGCGATGCTGCACGAGCGCGCTTCCAGTCAGTCCTCGACAAGTTCGCCGAGGCTTGGAGTCATGCCAAACATCACAGCCGAAGACCCGCGGAGATCGAGCAATTGGTTGACGCTGCTGGCTCATCGCTGTCGGCGATGATGAACCGTCTGCGTTTTCGCGATACGACTGCAAGCGATGAATGGGCTGACCGGCTGTCTCAAATCGACGCCAGCCTGATGAAGGATGTAGCCTATTGGCGGGGAGAGGAAGCCAAGCTGCCCACGGACGACGGGAGCTACTCTTCCGCGCGGGATACCGTGCGCGCCAACATGGAAGCGATTTACAGCTGCCTACGTGTCGTGCGCGATGAGGCGGAATACGCCGCCAGCTCCTCGTTCAAGCTGCTCTTCGATCCAATCCTCCTGATCAGCGGTGAGTGGGGCACGGGTAAAACACATCTGCTGTGCGATGTCACGAGTGAGCGACTTACCCGCGACGCTCCCACAGTCCTAGTGTTGGCAAAAAACTTCGAGGGCAACGTGCTTGCAGACATTTGCGCACGCCTTGGAGGCGCGACTTCGGTCGAGGACAAATTTGCCGAACTGGAAGATGCTGGACGAGGGGCAGGGGGGCGAACTCTTTTTATTGTCGATGGCGTCAATGAGGGACGTAGGCGCGAGTGGCGACAGGCGATCAGTACCTTACTTTCGCTCGTCGCCGAGCATCCCAACATTGGGTTGATCGTGACATGTCGGACTCCGTTCGAGGCCATGGCCATTGAAAAATCAGACCTGGAGAAATTTCGTCATCTCCAGCACTACGGTTTCGACGACCAAGAGTTCGATGCGCAGGCGGCCTTCTTTGAGTACTACCACCTGCCACTGCCGGAAGTTCCGCTATTGGACCGGGAGTTCTCGCGCCCTCTCACGCTGAAGCTCATCTGCCAATCGCTGCAGAGTCTGTCGGGCAAGAAGCTGGCCAAGGGTTTCGCAGGCATTGCCTCCGGACAGCGCGGCATGACCTACGTGTTGGAGTCATTCGTCAATCGCGTTGGGCAGCCAATCGAACACGAGTTCGGATTGCAGGACAGGGGGTGCTGGATATTGTTGAAAGGCGCCGACCAGTTCACCGACAAGCGGATTGCCGGCTTTGCTCCCTGCATGGCAGCGAACCTCCGCGGCTATGTTCTTCCGTCAGAGGCAGACCGAATCGTTGCCGCGAGCTATCCCGCACTACGACCTGCTCAAAGGCGGGCGTTGCTGGAGACGATGCGCACGAATGGGCTCATTGAAGAGGATGCTATCTGGTACTCAACGAGATCCGGGCAGCACAAATCACGAGTGGTATACCGACTGCCTTATCAGCGGTTCAGCGACCACTTGATAGCGCGACACCTACTCAAGGCATACCTAGACGTGTCATCGCTGGCTTCCATCAAGGCCAGCTTTGCTGCCAACTCCCCGCTCGCGAGAGTCTTCCAGCTGACTGATCAAAACTTCGGCAACTATGCGGAGCCTGGATGGGCGCAAGCGCTGATCACGGAGTTCCCGGAGCGCGTGGGGAAGAAGGTGCCTCCAAGGCACTGTGAGCTCTTCTTCGCCTTGCCGCGGGACACACAGAACCTGAACGCGTATTTCGAGCCGTTCATCGAGGGCCTTTTCTGGAGAAGTCCGACCGCGTTCACCGAGGGCACGCGGATGGTCATCAACCAGTACTTGGGCGCAGGTTCCCGGTTCTGGGAGCGCGTCATGGATGCGTTGGCGGCCGTCGCGACGAAGCCCAACCATCCCTATCATGCCAAGCGGCTGTATAAGTATCTGTCGCGCTTCCCGATGGCTGACCGCGACCTGCACTGGTCAGAGTACCTGCGACGAAGATACGCGTCACCGACCATCCATCGACTTTTGACATGGGCAGAGAAACTCGACACCGTGACCATGACTCGCGACGCAGCAGCCGAGCTTGTGGTGTTGTTCTCCCTTGTCCTAACTACCGTCGTTCGCAGTGATCGCGATCTTGCAACAAAGGCGCTCGTACTGATCGGAGAGCAACATCCGGACGTGCTGTTCTCGCACGTTCTGAAATGCTTGGGCTTCAATGACCCATACCTGCCGGAACGGGTTCTCGCAGCCGCCTACGGCACGGTTCTGTCGCTGGTCGATTCAAAAAAGGCGGCTTCGTTCCAGCCGCTACTTGGAGATCTTGCTCAGAAGATTTACCGACAGATGTTTGCTCCTCGTGCACGCCACGCGACGCACCACACGCTCATGCGGGACTACGCGCTTGGCATCATTGAGGTAGCCCAGCGAGCAGGGTGCATAAAGCTGCCCAAGACTTCTGTGCGCTACCTTAGCCGGCCGTTCCCGAATACCCCGTCCTCGTTCTCCAGCGATGGAACGCCCGACGACTCGGTCAAGCACGCGATTGGGCACCCCATCCAAATGGACTTTGGTAACTACACCATCGGTAGCCTGATTCCCAACAGGGCGAACTATGACCACGACAAACCAGACTATGTCCGAGTTCGTGCAAAGATCGAGCGCCGTATGTTCGACTTGGGGTATCGGGACGAAGCATTCAAGGACGTTGATGCCGAAATTGGCCGGCTCTCATGGAATGCTCGTGACGAACACAAGGTGGATCGCTATGGAAAAAAGTACTCTTGGATCGCGTACTTCGAGATGTGGGGAGAACGCGACGCGAACCGCAAGCTTCCGGATTGGCGCCAAGGCAGCAGAACCCCCGACTGCGGCGTAGATCCATCATTCCCTAAGCCTCCACCTCATTGGACGCCGCCCCTGCCGAATCTCTTTGGGCCCGCTGCTGCCACGACCGAGGACTGGGTGGCCGGCGGGTACACGCCGAACTGGCACCCCATTCTGGTGGTCCCCGAGATCAACGGGCATCAAGGCGAATGGGTGCTCGTCGAAGGATTTGTCAAAGGGGCTGACGCTGAGCATGATCGTGAGCTCTTCGCCTTCCTCCGCGGGATGTTCGTGGCCAAGAAGGACGTTGACACGCTGAGGTCGAAGTTCCTGTCGATTGACTACCCAGGAAACCACACGATCCCAGAGGGAGCGGAGGAGCACTATCTGTTCGCAGGCGAGCCTGGTCACCGCCATAGCTTTGCGAGGCATCTTCTCCAGCGTAATGACAACTACCGCCGCCAAACGGCGGAGGCGTTCGATGAGTACGTGCGCGACTACAGCGCAGGTGAAAAACGGTCACTGACCATCAAGATCGCTTCGATGTCAGGCGAGCCGGCGGGCGACGAAGACGCTTCTGTCCTTGAGTTCGATTTCCCCGCCACTCGCCGTATTCCGGGTGTCCGGCTTGAGCTGCCGTCCATCCAGTTTGCCTGGGAGTCCTACCATTCCGTACACAACACATTCTCAGGCTTCGATATCCCTGCACCAAGCTTGATTCAGCGCCTTGGCCTCTCCTGCAGCGACCGCGAAGTTGATTTCTTCGATCCAAGCGGCGGTCCCGCAACGCTCTACAGGCAAGCAGGCGAAGGCTATTCTGGCGACAAGCACAGGCTGCTCTACGTCCGGGCTGACTTGCTTCGCCGCTACCTTAAAGAGACTCGCCAGGTCCTCGTCTGGTGCAACTGGGGCGAGCGTGACTGGCTAAAGAAGACAGAGGAGCACCGCTTAATTCCGAACGAGGGCAGGCAGCGAGTCTTCCAGACTCACGCGCACATCCATCGGACCTTTTCGCAATGGTCCGCCAAAGACTGCGTCGTTCTGTAGGCGGCAACTACCTTTAAGTGCTGCGCTCGCGGCGCTGCTAGCGCTGGCCGGTCGATGACGGCGCATTCTGGCCGCCCGCCGGCGACCGACGTGAGACCGTAACGACGGCATTGCGGTCGTAGGTGTTGGCGAGATTTGGGCAAACAACTGCAACGGGTCGAACTGGGACGGCGCTGACGCACTAGCATAAAGCCCCCGGATAAAATCCAGTCAGCGGTTCGGGAACCAGCCCACGTCCATGGCGATCCTCTGACTTGGTGTGAGCGAAATATTGCGCCCAGCGCCACGCGAGACACCGGGCGCACATGCACTTACGCTGTCTGGCGGGAGCGCCGGGCCTTGTACTTCGCCAGGAAGCTCTCGATTCCATGGCTGCGTGGGAACGCTTTCTTAACGGCCTCATACGTGACCTTCCCAGCATCGAGAAGGAGCGCTAGCTCATCCTCCCAGCGCACCAACCGGTGGGTGGCCAGAAACTTATCGATATCTTTGGACCGCTTGAGCGCCCTGACGTCGTGCCCGTTGGCGATGAAGAGATCGGCAACCGACGCTGTGCCGCTGCTCGTCGGGATGTCCACGGTGGCGGCGATGGCGACGATGCGGCTCAAGAGGCTTTCCTCCTCCTTGGGGCTACCGTAGCGGGCAGATGCCATGAATACCTGCGAGAGGTCGCTGCCGTATGCGCCGCTGATTAGCAACGTGTCCCTACTGGCCTCGAGTAGCCGGTCAGAACCGGTGTAGCTCGGCGTGTAGACGATCCGGCGATACCCCTGAGCGTAGGCGCTTTCGATCGATGGGAGGTACGGCAACGCTCGGATGGATTCCGGCACGTCCCAATCCTTCGATGGGGTGGCGCGGTGTCGAGGCATGACACGAACGGCAGGACCCGCATGCTCGGTTAGGGCAAGCGACGCCGCCACCAGGTGGATCGCTGCGTGGTCGTCGATTGCACCCGAGCCGAACAGCACAAGGCCGCTCGTTTTGTGCGCCAAGGCGTCGCGTAACAGACCAACGATCGAGGCCGGGAGCGCCTCCGTTGTGGCTACGGTGGGTACCAGCTCAATGCGCGGCCACGGGCGGGCAAATGGCGTGACCGCTTCCAGCTCTCCCGTGTCGGTGACAACGCCGATTAACGCCGTGTCGTGGTCCGTATGATTAGGCCGTGACTTTACGATCAGCTGTACGTCCTCGTTGAGGGTTTCCGGCGTCGGGGTGTCGAGAAGAACCGCGATGCGATGCCCGGAGGTTAAGGCGTGGTTGCAGGCCATTTCGAGGCGTTCGCCCGCGTCGTTCCACGACTGCTGGTCGAGCTTGAGCGGCCCGATGACCAGCAGCGTGCCGCTGGGCACCCGATCGAGGCCCGAGGACCACAACCCGTAGTCGCCCAGGTCGATGCTCCCGGACCATCCGTTGCCTGCGCTCTCGGCGTAGACCAGTGCGCCGTCGGTAGCGTCCTCATACGCTTCCAGCAGGGCATCGATGGCCTCAGAGGAGGTCGTGACATAGATGCCCGGAACGGGCCCCGTGGGCCAAATCTGCGGGGCACTCCGGGCGACAACTGTCCCGGACGGCGAGAGCGCGATGAGTAACTCCTGCGGCGACATGTTGACCGCATAGCGCTTCTTGAGCCGGAACGCCAAGCGACCGGTCGAGCTGGTGTCCAGTTCGGTGGCGGCGACACGTTCTGGGAACGCCATGACTTCGGGCCAGTTACGAAGCCCCGGTAGCGCTGCGATCAGATCGAGCGCCTGGCCATGACCAAGGGAGGGGTGCGTGGGCTGCAAAAGGCCGCGGACGAGCCCGGCCAGCAGCTTCAACTGCTGCGTATCCATTGCTTTCTCCTGGGCGAAAACATCCGGTGCACGCATTGCGGGCCGCCCATCGAAAACAACGACTATGGAATGGGGTAGGTGCCTTGAAACATCGTCTTCGTCATGCCCAAAGGGCGCGTGCGGCAGGCGACGACAGCCTGCCTGCACTATATATCAGGAATGCAATGCGTCAAAAACGACGCAACTTTGACGTATCAGTAGTAACGCATTCCTTGCTTCGGCGCGCTAACTACCAAAAACGACGCGCGATCGACGCAACTTTGACGCATTACTTGGCGTCTCACGACACACTCTCTTAGCTTTGCTTCGGCGTCCGCCGGTTTGCGCTGGCGATCTTGAAGCGAGCCAGCTTGTCGACTTTGGGCGAGTGTTTCACTTCCCGGGATGCCTTGACCGCGAGGGGCTTGACTCTCTCGCGCCCACTCTTTCCGTGAACCGCGCGGCCGTACCGGCCAATCGAGTAGTCCGACAGGTGCCCCATGAACATCGCAGCCTCCCCGAGGGGCACGTCAGGATCTGCCTTCAAATCCGACGCAACTTGGTGGCGAAAGCAGTATGGGCTCACACGTGTTCGCAGCTTTGGAAAGACGGCT
Source organism: Ralstonia sp. RL (assembly GCF_001683835.1). Taxonomy (NCBI): domain Bacteria; kingdom Pseudomonadati; phylum Pseudomonadota; class Betaproteobacteria; order Burkholderiales; family Burkholderiaceae; genus Ralstonia; species Ralstonia sp. RL. The sequence continues at coordinate 19,940 of NZ_LWRX01000186.1, forward strand.
TTGCCTAGGGCAATCACGGAGTTGTAGAGGTAATCGGCCTTATGGGTCACCCAAGCCTCGCCATCCGTCCCATTTTGCTCGGCAAACTCACGCAGTGTCTGCAGGGCAGGGTGGGTATCTGGGGACGGCCCAATTTCGAACTTGTATGCCCTCGTATGGATCCCCCTCACTTCGCTGCATTTGGCTCCCGATACAGCGATCAGGAGCGTACCGTTGCGATACAGGATGCGCACCCCTCGCTCGATCTCGGTCGGCCGGCAGCCAATCACGCGCAGTAGGGCTAGCGCGGGTAGTAGCTGCGGCCGCGATTCGCGCCAGTCCAGTTGGGATGCGCGATCGAACATGGTTTCCCGCCAGTCTGGTGGCAGCAACTTGAGTGCGGTTTTTTTTGCCTTCCCCATCTGAGTGGTCTCGGTAGTTGGGTTGGTGTCTGACGGTTCGTCCGCCGTCTACTGGATCGATTTCTCGGTGGCTCGAACGCGGCTCAAAACCACCCCCGGGATGCGATGCATCCCGACCCCTGAGGGGTGTGGGGCTGACTGCCTTTGGGTGCCAATTCGCCATGTCTGCGCATGTCGGAATTGGCACCCAAAGGCAGTCAGCCCCCCCTTGTCCGACATACCGTACGGACAAGGGACCGACACGATTTCGATGTGATGGGAATCGGGCTGCTCGGCTGCTGATCGATGGTGTGTACGTATGGTTGATGTCAGCGCGTACGGGGTTCGCGATAGCGCCGGTGAGCGGTCTACAACCCAGCGGTTGGCTCGCCACGTCGTTGTTCCCGCGCCCGCCCGTGGACGGCTGCGCTGCCCACCCCCGCAGGGGCGTGGACAGCGCCGGCTCTTCGGCCGGCGTCCCGCATCCGCCCACCGGCTCCCCGCGACCGTCGCCTATGGCCTGACGCGCCGCGAGGCGGCTTGCCCCAACTGAGAGAGAAAGCCACCCCCGACCATTCTTCCTGCAAGCAGCCAGCGGTAGTTCAACGACTCGGCATCCGCGCGCGCCGTCGCGCCCGAATCGAGCCGCACGGGGACCCGGTGTAGCCGGGGAGCGCGGCGACCCGAAGCGGAGCGGAGGGGCGATTCGGCTGTGCATGCGGTCAGCCGCGATCACTGCAGGCCCCGCCTTGAACCAGCACGTTGTCGGGGTTGTCCGGGTCCCATACCCGCTGCACTGAGCCATCTGAGTACGCGTAGATGGTCCATCCAGGGCAGCCATAGCCAACCGAAACCACAAAGGGCGCTGCAGGCACCACTGGGACAGGCGGTGGCGATGGCGGCTGGCATCCCGGTGCGCTCCAACCTGCGCCCATCCAGGCGGGCGGGTTCGTCTGCGTGTAGCCAGCTGGGCAGATGGGCGGAGGACTCGCCCCGTGTTGGATTGGGGATACGCAGGTCGAGTCCTGGTATCCCGGAGAGCACAGTGCCGGTGCCGCCAGAGCATGGCGCCCCGCCAAAAGCATCAGGGCCAACAGTCGAATTTTCATATTTCGCATCATCTTCTTCCTTCTCTTACCGTTTGAATGCGGCACATTCGTCAGGAGCTGCGGCGAGCCGTACGGCGACCGGGCGCAGTGGAGGAGGGTGGTTGCCCGAAGGGTGATTCGGTTCAGCGCTAGTCAGCAGAGCTGTTGCTGTTCGCATTGGAGCCACGTTTGCGTTGCCATTGCTTGTGGAGTCGAATGGCTTCCTCAACGTGGGCCTTGACGGTTTCCGGCTGCGCAACAATGGCAGCGGCCTCGGCCAAATGCTGTCCTTCTGCTCGAAGTCTCTCAGTAGCTATCGCTGGCCCAAATTCGGGCACAAACAGCCCCTGACCATGTAGCTTGATGAGCCGTTCGAGCCAGCTGCGCACGCTCAAGATCCCTTTGTGCCTGCCCAGTGATTGGGCTCTTAAAACTCCAGCTAGCTCGTCGGCAATCTCTTGTGCAGCGTCGCGGTCCAATCGAGACCTAGCCAGGGCGTGCGCGAGAACTTCGCGGTGTTGCTCTATCGAGCGACTCACCACCACGTCAGAGGCCTTCGCAAGAGAGATAGATCGTTGCTCCCCCGGCTCTGGGGGTGCGGCTGGCCTGTCGTCAGTGGTGGTTTTCCTTCTATTGGTATTTCTTCTGGATGGTATGTCTTTAGGGCTGGCTTCACCGGCGCTGGCTGAGCCGGTGCCGGGGAAGCCATCGCCGGGAAACCCGGCTCTGGTGTCCTGCGTTCGAGAGGGAGTTGGATTGAAGACGATGTTCCAGATCCACTGGCCAGCGCCACCGTTTTGCTGCTGTCGCATTAGGTAGCCTCCGGCTTCGAGTTCGCGAGCGATTCTCTGCCAACGATCTTTTCCCAAGATCCGGAATTCCGTGTTGGTGTCGCCGGCTTTCCGTTGAACGATGCGTCCGAGTCGGCGCCGCAGTGCGCTGACGGATATTTGCCAGCCGGCAGGTTTGATGGCGAGCCAAGCGGCTACGGCTCGGCTGTCCAGATCCAACACTGGGTCCTCAAGCAGGGCTTCTGGCACGGCCCCCCATTTGGCAGAGTGACGTACCTGTAGGACGCCCCCTGAATGGTGCGGAAAGTTGTCCTGGCTCATCAGAAACGTGTAATTGCGAACCTACGGAAGGGCCCGTGTCTGCTGGGTTCTTAGATGGCTTCAGCCGCCTTGCGCCGGCGGCCGCGGCGAGGCTTGTCCCCAATTTCACGCGGCTTGGCACAGGGCAAACTCGTGATCCAGTCCCGAACGTCACTGGCTCGCCAGCGGACATAGCGGTTCTGCCGAAACACGGGTGTGGGCAACGCCGCAGGGTCACGGCACAAGATGTGGTAAATCGCATTGCGTGTTTTTCCGATGAGTTCGCCGAACTCATCCGGCGTCAGCAACGCCGCCCCATCCATCTGCGCGAACGCCACTCGGAAATCGCTCGCCTCTTTAGCCATGATCTCTCCTCGCACCTTCCTGGTGTCCATCAGTTTTGCTAGGATGCTTTCAGGTCTTGAGCAGAACAAAAGGGCATTTGGGGAGGTTTCGATGGACCGTGACCGACAACGCTGGAAGTCCGGGCGACATGCAGATGGCGACCATGGCCAACGGCGATTGAAGGACCTCACCTCCGCACTGCTGCGTCTTATCGAAAGGAACTCAAGGCTTCCGCGAGCGGAACTGGAGTATCTGTATGGCCTCGGTCTTTCCGGCCCCTATGACCGGGAGACAGGTCAGGAGTGGCGGCGGTATGCATGCCCCCGATACGACGCAGGAGACGACCGTCATAACAAGCAGGCGCTTCGTATCGAACGACTACGGCAGGTAGCGTCAGACGCCATAGTCATGGGGCATGTCACTCAGGAAGAGCTGCGAGCGTTGGGATTGCTGCAGCTACTGGATGAGGGAGATCCCTGTGGCCGTTTTCAACGAGAGAGAAGAGCCCTCAAAGATTTCGCTGCAGGCCTGAGGCGGTACTCGAAGGGGAAGGCGCCCCTTGCGCCAGCAGGACGAAGTGGTGGCTGCCCCCCTAAGCTGAACAAAGCTACCGACGCGGAGAAGCTCGAGTGGGACAGGTCGTGGCGCTCTCATCTGGCGAGCCTTGGTGGGGAGGTTTTTGAAGATCGGGATTCAGTCACGGAACAAGACCTCTTGCTGCAGGAGTTCATCTATCAAGAGGAAGAGCGCGTCGTTACGGACGAGGATTACCGGTTGCTAGAGGAGAGTGATCGCCCCTTTGATCCGAGGCACCCAAATGGAGCTGCACTCAATCGGCTCCGTATTCGATTTGCGGGAGGAAACATTGACTCGCCTTGGTACCCGAAATATCGGCGCCCAGAAATGGCATGGAGTCAAACTTACCCGGGACCGTGGGCAGGAATCTCGGTTGTCGCTATGACAGAAGCCGAGATCGATCTGCTTTTGGTTTGCTCAGGAGTGCCAAGGACAAGTTTTTGCGCGATTGACAAAGCCGCGCAAGGCTAGGCAGCGTATAACGCCGGGGTTTCGCCACCTCATGGATCGGGTACCTAGAGCACCTAGAGACCCATGTGCCGTTGCTGCACGCGCAGCGCGCCATCTGCACCGGCACGCGTTTAGTACCGTCCCCACCGAGGGCGGGGAGCTACAGAGCTTTTCGCAAGGCTATCTGGCGCGATCTACAACAGGGCGAGTGAGGTCGTTGCCAGAAGGAAATCGGCAAGCTGTTTGTCGTCTAATGCACCGCATATTACAAGGAACTCTGGCTCAGAAAGAACACAGTGCGGATAGGCGTTCGGTTCCTTCTCGCTGTGTGAAGGTATCACTCTAGTCCGCCACTGCATCAACCAAATTCGTCGAAGGATGCTCTGGTGAAGAAAAAGAAGACCGGAAAGAGCAGGAACGTAAAGGCCTCTGATGGGCGACGACCACCGATCAAGGGTGGCCCGCCGGCCCTAACAGGGGTGGATAGGAGTCTACGCACTGCTTACGCGTCAGCTATCGCGAGTGACCGGCGTTTCAAGATTGCCTATTTTCTCCCCCACGAGAATCAGGACCTTCGCAAAACCAGTCCGTTTGGCTGGTTCACCCCGGGTCTAATTGAGGCGGCAGGCCCTTTGCGTCTGGCTAGCTTGCTACCAGTCGATATCCGGGAGCCGTATTCGCCGGTCGAAACTGTGCTCGCACTTCGGCAAGCACGTCTAACTATGCCCATGGTCATGCCAATTCAGTTGGATGCCATGGCCGAGGTCGCTGACTTCTTGGGAACGCCGTTTCGGGTGTACATCACCACAGACGAGGCGGTCGCAAATGCGGTGGATGAGATGCAGAAGAGTTCCGAGCACCCGCTGCTGCATTTCTCAAAGATCCCTGGCAAAGCGCGACTGCCCCTTAGCGCCGCTAGTGTTGCGCGAATCTGCCTCTATGTGCGCACAGTACTCAAGTACCTGGCAACCAAGCCGTCGTGGAGCGATTTCGTTCACGTTGCCAGACATGCCATCCGTGGCACATCGCTGCGTCGACCGGTGAAGCATCCGCTTCCCAGGGGACTCCACAACGTGGTGCTGCCCAACGAGCTGGCACTCGTTGCATTTGGCAGAAGGCTCGACACAGCCGACCGAATCAGTGAGCCCTTGGTGGTAACGGCGGTCGTTAATCCCAACAGGTATGTAGAACGGATCTGTCTGAGTGCCGACGCAGTGGCAGAAGAAAGACGGCGCCTGATGGCGTTGATGTCTTTCGGCGTGACTGACTACCGATTGATTGTCGCGACAGCCGGCGCGTACTGGGGCATCTTCAAACGATGGCGAGAGATGATCCGTGACGCGGCACCAGAGTTGAAAGAAGGCGTGGCGCACGCGCTTGCTGCTGTCGTCCAAGGGAAAAGCTATTTCGACACGATGCCGGTTGATGACCAAGGTAAGCCTGTCCTTGAGGCAGCGTATGTTCAAATTGCGAAGATCCGAGCGAAGGACATGTCGACGTTTACGGCCGCGCTGACGATGCTCAGTACGAAGAGCTTGGCACCTGTTTTACGACTGGAGCCAAAACTGAATGAGGCTCGCGGTGCGATCAAACTGCTTGCCCACTGCGTTAGATCTGAGGCCCGACATCAGTACGATTGGAAGGTTTCTCGCCTAGTGCGAGCGCTTGGAACTCAGATGCGGTCTCTCATCCATCAGGACTTTCTATCCCGGATGGAAGCACCTGAACAGGATGGGAAAATTGAAGGAATGAAGTTCGTCAGCGATCTTCCTCTAGAGCTTTTGCCTAGCGCAGGTATGCCGTTGGGCCTACGCTTTGATGCTTCTCGGGTAGCAGCGGTGCCCGGCAATATTCTCATCCAACAGTGTATGGGGAGACATTGCCGACTCACCGCCGGTGATTTCGATGAAATCCTCGTTATTCGATCCTTCAAGGACACAGATCCTCTGAAGGACGTGTTCTGGGATGCAGTGGACAGCGTGCGAACAGCGCAGGGGAAGTTACGGATCAGGTATCGATTCGTCGATGTCCAAAGTACTGACGAGTTTGTGGCAGCCCTCAATGGGTATGACGGCGCGGTACTCATCTTCGATGGGCACGGAAAGTACGATGGCGAGCATGGGATCGGCAGTCTTGTGCTCGGCGGTGAAGTTCTTGACGCGTGGTCAATTCGCGGGAGGTGCCGCATTCCGCCGATCGTGATGTTCAGCGCGTGCGATAGTTATCCAATCGACGGAAGTCACAGCTCGGTAGCGATGGCGGCACTCGCTTTGGGAGCGACCGCCGTGTTGGGCACCATGTTTCCCATAGGGGCAGTGGAGGCGGCGGTATTCAACGCCAGACTAGCTCTTCGAATCCAGGAGTACATCCCGCTCGCTCTAGAGGCAGCACATTTGTCATCTATTACGTGGCGGACGGTGGTATCGGGCATGCTCCGTATGCACCACACGCAAGAGATTCTGAGGCGGCTGATGTCGCCCACTCTCATTGGATTAACGGCTGATGAGGTGGCGGCGATTCAATTGGCAGCAAACACGGCCATCAATTTCCAGCAAGCCGATTGGTATGCAATCTTCGAACGCGAAGTGGCGAACCGGTCTGGTCGCTCGATGGACTCTGTTCGCGACTTGATCTCGAAGCATGCGGGTCTAACCGATGCGATGAAGTACGTTCACCTTGGAAATCCGGAAGACGTCGTCATCGTGCAAGATGCCCTCGGTCTAGGCGAAGTCGTGCCATGAGTATGCGGCGAATCGGGCTGGAGCTGGATTCATGGCCATCAAGTTCAGTTGGAAAAGAGACGAGTTGCGGGTCAAAGCTAGCGCTTTTAGAAAATGCCCCCGTTGTCTGCGCTGGACGCCGGATTCGGTTTGCACCATAGTGAGTCGACTCCATCACTTGAGGTGCACCATGGCTAGCCAAACCGAAGTATTTCAAGCTCTCGTCGACACCCTGAACGGCAGGGAAAGCGTTGAATTGCGTATTGCGGCGGCGGAAGGGTTGGGCATCCTAGGTGGTCCCGACGCGCGGGCACATCTGCTTCAGGTGCTTAACGGCAAAGAGAGCGTGTCGTTGCGTGCTGCGGCCGCACGCGCCCTGGGCCACGCGACGCATCGTTGAGCCCGCGTGTACGAGTAGGGAAGGTCTGCAAGCCGCCGCGTGCGGCTTTTTCTTTGTCCAGCTGCCATGCCATAACTAATGATGGCAACGCATGGGACTTGGCGAGCAGACGGTCAATGCACGTCATCACCTCCTTGGGCGGCATGTTCACTTTGCTTCTGCTCGTCATGGTTCGAACCCGTTCCCTGATCAGAGCTATTTGGCCGTGGTGACGGGAATATCGAGACTGGCAGGACGGGCCGCGCTGTCCTGAATGCGCAGCGTATAGGACTTGCCGCCGGCCGCGCTGCCCGGCGCATAGACCAGCAGCCGCTGGTCGGCGACCAGCCAGGAGATCTTAGCCTCGGTCTCTTTGGGCAACTCGCCGACCCAATCCGCCCGTAGCGGCGGACGGCCACCGCTGATCGCCACAACGGTGCCGTTCTCCCCGGCATGGAGCGCGACGGTGGTCGGCAGCACGCTCAAGGGGGCGACTAGCGTGGGCGTCGCCGCCACACAGTCCTTGCCGGCATCAGCGACGCCATTCACAGTTTCGTCTAACGTGTGTTTGGCCCCCTCAAAGGTCGACTGCAGCATTCCGATCGTCTTGAGATGGCCAGACTCGCACGCCCCAACGGGCACGTCCGAGAGCATCGTGACCGATTGGAGTGGCTGCCCGCCGCCTGCCGTGGCCGGCGTCCCGGCGGACGCCAGGGAGCCAGCCGTCGTTAGCGCACTATTGCCAGCCGCCAGATAGGCTTGCGGATTGGGGCGCTGCGCTTCCAGTTGCGCCTGCAGGCTGTCGTGGGCGGCCAGGCGTGCCCGGAACAACAGTTGAGCGAGCGATACGTGGGCGCCCTGGACAGAGTGCAGCGCGGCTTGGGCCGCGTCGTGTGCGCCGATCATTGCGGCAAACTGTGGCTGGGATTGGCAATCCTTGGGCAAGGCCTTGACCTGGTCCCAGGCAGCGACGAGCTGGGCTTGCTGGGTGCTGTAGGCGCCCAGCAGATCGTTGCCACGGGCTGCGACGCAGGTCAGCGCCGTGCGGGCGCCCAGCTGCGCCTGTTCGGTCGAACGGGGGAAGAAGAGGGCGCCGGCCACATAGCTCGTACCCGCCGCATAAGCGAGGTTCTTCGCGCCATTAGTGAGGGTATTGCCATGCACGAGTTTGACGCCGAGGGCGGCAGCTAGACCAAACGTGGCCACGTCCGCGGCAGAGGAGGCGAGCAACTCGGCGTGGATCGACTTTTTCAGGGTGTTGGCATCGGCGGCCGACTGCCGCACCTGCTCTGCGACGAGCGGGAGGTCTTTGCACGCCGCTTTGGTGTCTCCACTGGAGCAAAACTCCGGGACGGTGGGATAGTTGTTTACGGCGTCCAAGCTGGCGCAGGACGGTAACGCCAGGCTGGCGGCCACCAGCAGGGCGCCAGCGAGCAACCGGCGTGGGGCGCCGGTACGCGTGACATGGTGCATTAATCCCCTCCGCCCGTTTGAGTCGTCGGACGCTTATACTTTTGTATGCGCTCCACTGCGAGCGTAGTCATCCACGCAAGAAGTGGCTTCCCTCCCATAGAGGGGAGGCGCTGGGATACCCAGAGCACGTCCAACTGCAGCCGTGTATCCGCTCAGACACCGAAGATCGGTTCGCCGAACTGCTTGCGCAGCTCCGCGATGCGTGCGGTGTCATTGATGCGCGCCGTTTCGTCATGGCTAATGTCTGGCGTCGAATAGACCGATGCGACATAGACACGTCGCCGGATGGTTAGCACCGCATCGTCTGGCACCGCGATCTCTGTCGTCTTGCCGTTATCGAACCGGTAGCTGCCGTCGATCCAGCCGGCCGGCGTCAAATGGACCTCTTCCCACTCATTGCTTGCTGCCATCTGAACCTCCCCCCAAAAAGTGACATGGAAAACACAGTATAGGGACCCCATGGCGTGCGCAATTTCGTGCGCTGGCGGTGGCCAGGTTGTCTTCGCGGTCGGGCGAAACCATAATGTGACGACAGGTTGCTTAGGGCAGGGGCGGCTGCGGGCAGTTCGACTCTGCTGGGTGCCTCGTACCTGGCCTTTTATTCGCTCTTTCTGATGGTCCTTGGCGTTGCCAAGCTGCGTTTCATGACAAACATCAACTCGGCATCGAAGGGTGCCGAAAAGGCAAAAGGTAAAGGTATGGGAAAAAACTCGAACACTCTTGAATGCGTAATGCCGGCTGTGTTGGACACGTGTCACGGGCTGGGTATGAGTGCACTGGTGGCTGTAGCGCTGCCCTAAGAAACCTGGATGTCGCCTCGCCAAGCCGCTTTAGCGGCTTTTCTTATCCCAATCGAAAACGACCTTTGGGCGACGGACGGAACAATCAAACGATGCAGAAAGTCACGAAGGCAGATCTCGACATCGCGCTGCAGGCATGGAAAGAGGCACGAGAAAGCGCCGCGCAAGAGCAACTTGCATGGGCCGATTTGAACGGCAGCCACAAATCGCTGATTGAGTCGCTGATGTCGCATGGACACAGCTGGCCGCAAGCCGATGCGGAGTTCCAGCGCCTTCAGAGCAGTCACCAGCAGCGCCTGTTGGGCCACTGGAAAGCTATGGATGATCGCTGTGCCGAATACTACGTACTCCTTGAGCGGTTCAAGCGCGGCGAGTAGCCGGGGTCCGGCCGCCTTCGAGGCGGCTTTTTCTTGACCCGCTGCCCTTGCCGATGACTCCTATCATCGGCATGGCGTTTGGACACGGAATCCCCAGCCGATCAAATTTGGCGACATCCTTGTCACCTGCGCGTGCCGCCCTTATGTCCCGGATCATCCAGGCTGACCAGTGTCAGCTTGACGCAACCAAAGTCAGAATTGGGAGGGGAGAGCGATGGACTGGACAGCGCTGCTAAAGCACCTGCATTTGTCGCGTTCGGTTGTCGGTGCCGCCTTTGTGGCAAGTGCGGGGCTATATGTTGGCAACCGGCTCGTGCCTGCCTATGTGCCGGCCGCACCGGCGCCCTGGAGCTTCATGCTTGTCGCGGTGCTGCTGTTCACTGGCGCGCTGCTGATGATTTGGGTGGCGCAGGCCGTAGCAACGGGCTCGCGTGCGGTGGGGCGCGCCGCGGCGACCTGGCGTGCTGGTGACAGTCTCACACCGGGTGCGGCCGAATTGCTGTTGGCCATCGGCCAGGACGAGAAACAATCTTTGAACATCCGCTATCTCAACTACGAACGCATGCAACTTTCCCGCCTCGCGGTACAGGCGATCGCCTATGAGCTCGTCGCGAAAGGACTGGTGGAGCAACCCGTTGCCAGCGAACTGGATTTCATCCGGCTGACAGCGGCAGGGCGCCGGCGCGCCTTCGAGATTGAGCGCGCCCGCGATGCTTGATGTCCCTCAGTTCGCCCGTGCGTGCCCATGATCAGTAACGTCCGCTCAGGGAACCGTGAACACCGCGCAAACCGAGGAGAACTGATGCCACGAACGTTGGTGCTGTGGGCGATTTTCAGGTGGTTGTGAGCGGTGTCGTGCTAGGCCAACAGTCCGGCCGGGCGCATGGTGGCGCTTGGGCAGAAGCGCCTCGTCCTCCCGACGGGTGGAGCGTTAACGGCATACTACTTTAGTGACCTATGGCGCACGATGTGGAACTTCTCCATCTATGGCATGGTGCTGGGAGGCATTCAGGGGCAGCCACACGCTATGGCTGACGCCGGCTTCGGTTTGTCGATTCCGATCTCTGCCGGGTAACTATCCGGTGGCTAGGTCCTTAGCCGCACGCTTCTGGTGGTGCAATTGCGGTGCACCTAGGCAGGCTCTTCTGGGAAACTGACGGCAGCCTACGGTAGCGGAAACCAAGTAGACTCAAGGCTGTGCAGCAAATCTGTACACAGGTAACTGGGCCAATTTTCGTTTCACACGGCAGGGGTCACAGGTTCAATCCCTGTACCACCACCAAATTGGCGAGAAATCGCCCTAAAAGGCCCTCAGGCAATCGCCGAGGGCCTTTTTCTTTGTGTCCGCACCGGAATTGCCCAACGCCTTGCGTGGCAAAACTTCCTTTCCTGCGCAAAAAAACGACAACCCCGCCATGCCGGTGTCGGCCGTCTCGACGGTTGCCGGCTCGCTCCAGCCGGTTCAATCCTGCGCGCTCTGTTTTGAACAATGCGCTGTTGCGCGACGGCGAGAAGGCTTTCGCCGCAACGGGGAAAGCCCGCCGCCCACCCTGGCCATATCACGACGGCGTCGAACAACGAACGCAGGGATATCCCCATGCGGGCCGGCCCCCCAGACTGGGAACTCGCGCAGACCGGTTACGTACCAATTGCACGGGGCGCACCGAAGACATCGTGGGTATGGTTTCTGCTGGACTCGGGGTGCCTGTCCGCTGTGGCGTTGGCGCCGATAGGCCATGCAGAAGGATTTGGCACTGCAGGGTGCAGAGCGCTAACGCGGCAACGATTGGCTGTGCACCGCTTTGGGTTCTCAACCGTTCTTGTGCTCACGGGCGATTCGTCTACAGTGGAATTCAGCAACACCGGATTCAACGCACGCAAGAACTAGCCTGGCGCTCGCTCGACGGCGAACCCGGGAAGAAATCTACGGGGGAGATATGGATATTTTCCGCCACTACGCAACGCGTTTCGAAGCTCGCAAAGAGGACGAATACAGCATCCAGGAGTACCTGGACATCTGTAAGAAAGACCCGACCGCTTATGCGACCGCAGCCGAACGCATGCTGGCCGCGATCGGCCAGCCCGAACTGGTGGACACGCATCATGATCCCCGGTTGTCGCGGCTGTTCTTCAACAAGGTCATCAAGATCTATCCGGCCTTCCGGGAGTTCTACGGCATGGAGGATACGATCGAGCAGATCGTCTCCTTCTTCAAGCATGCCGCGCAGGGCCTGGAAGAGCGCAAGCAGATTCTTTACCTGCTCGGGCCCCCGGGCGGCGGCAAATCCTCGCTTGCCGAGAAGCTGAAGTCGTTGATGGAGCAGATTCCCATCTACGCGCTCAAGGGCTCGCCGATACACGAGTCCCCACTCGGGCTGTTCTCGCCCGAGGAAGACGGCAAGATTCTGGAGGAGGACTATGGCATCCCGAAACGCTATCTGAACTCGATCGCTTCGCCGTGGGCGGTCAAGCGGCTGCACGAGTTCAATGGCGATATCACGCGTTTCCGGGTGGTGAAGCTGCATCCGTCGGTGCTGTCGCAGATTGCCATTTCCAAAACGGAGCCCGGCGACGAGAACAATCAGGACATTTCGTCGCTGGTGGGCAAGGTCGACATCCGCAAGCTGGAGGACTATCCGCAGGACGATCCCGACGCATATTCGTATTCGGGCGGCCTGTGCCTGGCCAACCGCGGCCTGCTTGAATTCGTCGAGATGTTCAAGGCGCCGATCAAGGTCTTGCACCCGTTGCTGACGGCCACGCAGGAGGGCAACTACAAGGGCACCGAGGGCTTTGGCGCAATCCCGTTCGATGGCGTCATCCTCGCCCACTCGAACGAGGCGGAGTGGCAGAGCTTCAAGTCCGACCGCAACAACGAGGCGTTCCTGGATCGCATCTACATCGTCAAGGTGCCGTACTGCCTGCGCGTGTCGGACGAGGTCAAGATCTACGACAAGCTCTTGCGCAACAGCTCGCTGGCGGCCGCGCCGTGCGCGCCGAACACGCTCAAGATGATGGCGCAGTTCGCGGTGCTCACCCGCATCAAGGAGCCCGAGAACTCGAACATCTTCTCGAAGATGCGCGTGTACGACGGCGAGAGCCTGAAGGATGTCGACCCGAAAGCGAAGTCGTATCAGGAGTACCGCGACTTTGCCGGCATCGACGAGGGCATGACGGGTTTGTCGACGCGCTTCGCCTTCAAGGTGCTGTCCAAGGTGTTCAACTTCGACGGGTCCGAGGTGGCGGCCAATCCGGTGCACCTGCTGTACGTGCTCGAACAGCAGATCGAGCGCGAGCAGTTCCCACCCGAGACGGAAGCCAAGCTGATGTCGTACATCAAGGAGTACCTGACGACGCCTTATGTGGAGTTCATCGGCAAGGAGATCCAGACTGCGTATCTGGAGTCGTATTCGGAGTACGGGCAGAACATCTTCGACCGGTACGTCGTGTTCGCCGACCTGTGGATCCAGGATCAGGAGTACCGCGATCCGAACACCGGTGAGATTCTCGACCGCAGTGCACTGAACGACGAGCTGGAAAAGGTCGAGAAGCCTGCGGGCATTTCCAATCCGAAGGACTTCCGCAACGAGATCGTCAATTTCGTGCTGCGCGCACGTGCCAAGAACGGGGGCAAGAACCCGAACTGGACGAGCTACGAGAAGCTGCGCATGGTGATCGAAAAACGGATGTTCTCGACGACGGAAGATCTGCTGCCCGTGATCTCGTTCAACGCCAAGTCGTCGCATGACGACAAGGAAAAGCACGAGAACTTCGTCAACCGGATGGTCGAGAAGGGCTACACCCAGAAGCAGGTGCGCCTGCTGGTGGAGTGGTATCTGCGCGTGAGAAAGTCGTCTTAGGAGGAAAGCGCACCGGGCAGACCACTTTCAACAGAGGGCAGTCACATGGGCACGATCATCGATCGGCGGGAAAACGGCGGCGGCAAGAGTGCCGTCAACAAGCAACGCTTCATCAAGCGTTACCGAGACCAGATCCGTCGCGCGGTGGCCAAGGCGGTGTCGGGCCGGAAGATCATGGACCTCGAGCAGAGCGGCCAGGTGTCCATTCCGGTGAAGGACATCTCCGAGCCCATGTTCCACCATGGCCCGGGCGGGCGCCGCGAGGGCGTTCACCCGGGCAACAAGGAGTTCATCCGCGGCGACAGCTTCGACCGCCCCCAGCAGGGCAGCGGCGGAACGGGCTCGCAGGCCAGCGACTCGGGCGAAGGCGAAGACGACTTCATCTTCACGCTCTCGCGCGAGGATTTCCTCAACTTCTTCTTCGAAGACATGGCGCTGCCGGATCTGGCCAAGCGCAGCCTGGCCAAGATCGCGGAGGTGCGAAAGGTGCGCGCCGGTTTCTCGCTCGACGGCACGCCATCGAACCTGTCGATCCTGCGCACGATGCGCAGCTCGATCGGGCGGCGCATCGCGCTGTCCAGCCCCTACCAGCGCCGTCTGCACGAGCTCGAGCAGGAATACAACGAAGAACTCGAAAGGGACGGCCCCTACAGCCCGCATGCCCAGGCGCTGATGAAGGAAATGCGGCATCTGCGCGCGTGCCTGGACCGCGTGCCGTTCATCGAAAAACTGGACCTGCGCTACAACAATCGCGTGATGCGCAAGCGCCCGCAGGCCCAGGCCGTGATGTTCTGCGTGATGGACGTGTCGGGCTCGATGGACGAAACGCGCAAGGATCTCGCCAAGCGCTTCTTCATGCTGCTGTACCTCTTCCTGAAGCGGAACTACGAGCGCATCGACGTGGTGTTCATCCGCCACCACACGGTGGCCAAAGAGGTAAACGAAGAGGACTTTTTCCATTCGCGCGAATCGGGCGGCACGGTGGTGTCGAGTGCGCTCAAGCTCATGGCGGAAGTGATTCAGGAGCGCTATTCGCCAAGCCAATGGAACATCTATTGCGCACAGGCCTCGGACGGCGACAACTGGGCGGGCGATTCGGAGCTGTGCGCCAAGCTGCTGCGCGAGACGATCCTTCCGGTGACGCAGTACTACGCCTACGTGGAGGTGGTGTCCACAGAACCGCAGAACCTGTGGGAGGAGTATCTTACGGTGAAAGCCGGGCACGACAACTTTGCAATGCAGCGCATTCTCAAGGCCGACGAAATCTATCCGGTGCTGCACGATCTGTTTCAGAAGCGCGCCGCCTGAGCGCGGCCAATCGCGCCGCCACGGCAACGCGCCCCACCCCGGCAATCATGTCGCGTGTGTGATGGACCAACGGGAACGAGCATGGCCTATCTTTCTACGGGCTCGGAGTGGACCTTCGATCTGATCAGGCGCTACGACCAAAGCATCGCCCACATCGCAGCCGAGTTCGGGCTGGACACCTACCCGAACCAGATCGAGATCATCACCGCCGAGCAGATGCTGGACGCGTACGCGTCCTCCGGGCTGCCGCTGGGCTACAACCACTGGTCATACGGCAAGCACTTCCTCGCCTCCGAGCGCGGCTACCAGCGTGGGCTGATGGGCCTGGCCTACGAGATCGTCATCAACTCGAACCCCTGCATCGCCTACCTCATGGAGGAGAACACGATGCCGATGCAGGCGCTGACGATCGCGCATGCCTGCTATGGCCACAACTCGTTCTTCAAGGGCAACTACCTGTTCCGCACATGGACGAACGCGGACGCCATCGTGGACTACCTGCTCTTCGCCAAGAATTACGTGGCCGAATGCGAGCAGCGCTACGGCGAGCAAGAAGTCGAACTGCTGCTCGACTCCTGCCACGCATTGCAGAACTACGGCGTGGACCGCTACCGGCGGCCCAAGAAGCTGTCGATCAATGAAGAGCAGGCGCGCCAGGCCGAGCGCGAGAAGTACCTGGAGGCGCAGGTCAACGATCTGTGGCGCACCTTGCCGACGCATCGCTCGCACGCGCTCACGGCGGAAGACGAAACGCGCGAACCCGAGCCGCAGTTCCCGCCCGAGCCGGAAGAGAACCTGCTGTACTTCATCGAGAAGAACGCGCCCAAGTTGCAGCCGTGGCAGCGCGAGATCGTGCGGATCGTGCGGAAGATCGCGCAATACTTCTACCCGCAGCGCCAGACCAAGGTGATGAACGAGGGTTGGGCGACGTTCTGGCACTACACCATCCTGCACAAGCTCTACGACGAGAAGCTCGTCAACGATGCCTTCATGCTGGAACTGCTGCAGGCGCATACGAATGTGATCTACCAGCCGCCGTTCAACAGCCCGTACTACAACGGCCTGAACCCGTATACGCTCGGCTTTCTCATGTTCCAGGACATCCGTCGCATCTGCGAGACGCCCGACGACGAGGATTACCGCTGGGCGCCCGAGATCGCCGGCAGCGACTGGCGCGAGACGCTCGACTTCGCCATGCGCAACTTCAAGGACGAGAGCTTCCTGTTGCAGTTCCTCTCGCCACGGGTGATCCGCGAGCTGAAGCTCTTCTCCGTGCTCGACGACGACCGCGACGCCAAGTTGCGCGTGACCGCCATCCACGACGAGGACGGCTACCGCATGCTGCGCGAATTGCTCGCCAGCCAGTACGACCTGTCCAACATGGAGCCCAACATCCAGGTGACCCATGTCGACATCGGCGGAGACCGCTCGCTGACGCTGCGCCACCTGCAGAGCGGCCGCCGCCCGCTGGCCTCGAATTACGAAGAGATGCTCCGGCACGTCGTTCGCCTGTGGGGCTTCACGTGCCGGCTCGAGGTGGTCTACGAAGATGGGCGGCGCGAGATGAAATACGAATGCAAGCCGGATTGACTGTTCCGGCGCGGGCCGCCGCCCGGATAGCTACATGCCGAAACGGAAATGTCCGCTGCGCAGCACGATGTTGTGCGAGTCGGTCAATTTGAAAAGCGACCGCGCCATGTCTTCGATGGTGCCGCGGTGTGTTTCCATGGCCTGCAGCAGGTCTTCCTGGCGCCATGAACGGGCGCCGAAGTGCTCCTCGAGTGCTTCGGCCGTCACCGCATAGCAGGCGGGCGTGCCGTCGACACTGGCGGTGCAGGTGAGTGTGAGGTCCGCTGCGCAATAGCGCGGCGGGCTGGCGTGGAATTCGATGGATTTCATGGCCGGCCTCCATGAAAAAACGGCGATGCCCCGCGCGTCGCCTGCCTCCAGTGTATGGCGCAACGGGGCGAATGCAATGCCGTTATGCGTTGCCGCTTGCTAGGCCCCGGCCTGCGCCGCCTGCCGCGCCATTTCCACACCCTTGTTGGCCAGCGCATCGGCGCGCTCGTTGCCGGGGTGGCCGGCGTGGCCCTTGACCCAGTGCCAGCTCACGTCGTGTCCGACGATGAGTTGATCGAGCAGGCGCCACAGGTCGTCATTCTTCACGGGCTTCTTGTCGGCGGTTTTCCAGCCGCGCGCCTTCCAGCCGGGCAGCCATTCGCTGATGCCTTTCTGCACGTACTGCGAATCGGTGTACACCGTCACGCGGCACGGGCGCTTGAGCGCGCGGAAGGCCTCGATCACCGCCATCAGCTCCATGCGGTTGTTGGTGGTGAGCGCCTCGCCGCCGAAGAGTTCTTTTTCGTGATTGCCCGAGACCAGCACGGTACCCCAGCCGCCTAGGCCGGGATTGCCCTTGCATGCGCCATCGGAATAGACGGTGACTTCCTGCATGAAAACAATGGGTAAGGGATGAGAGGGCGGCTGCCCGGCGGCCTCAGGCGCCGGAGTTTCCGTCGCATGCCGCAGCCGGCGGCGTCTTCGTCGAATGCGAACCGGACGGCGTGGCGACGGGCGTCCCGGCGGGCACCAGCGCTGGCGACTTGCGGGCCTTCCATGCGGGCCCGACCAAGCGCATGCCGCGCACGCGCTTGACCGCCTGCAGCATGTACACCGCGCCGAAGATCGGCCACCAGCGGTCGCCGGCCTTTTCCATGAAGGCGGTGCGCTGCAGCCATTTGTCGGTGCGGTTGGGTGGACAGTAGCAGCCAAAACGGCCGCGCACGATATCAAATCCGAGCAGCTTGAGCCAGTCCTTCAGGCGTGTGAAGGCAATCATCTGGCTCTGCGCCGGCAGGAACGATTCGGTGCCCAGCCGCCGCATGCCTTGGCGCATGCCCCACAGGCTCAGCGGGTTGAATCCGGTGATGACGAGCCGGCCTTCGGGCATCAGCACGCGGGCGACTTCACGCAAGACCTCGTGCGGGTCGTCCGTGAATTCCAGCACGTGCGGCAGGGCCACCAGATCGATGCTCTGCGAGGCAAACGGCAACTCGTCATAGCGGCACACGACGCGCGGTGTGGCTTGGCGCGGGAGTACGGCGGGGTCGGCTTCGCCTTCTGCAGGGTTGTTCGGGGGCTCGGCGGGGTCGCCGTCCATCGGGTCCAGTGTCTCGATGGGCGCGTTCGGGTCGATGTCGTCCACCACGCGGGCGATCATCGGGATGCGGTTTTCCCGCAAGGCGCCAAAGCCGGGGTGGCCAAGCTGCAATGCATGAAAGCCGAACATGTCGGCCACGGTGCGATCGAACTGGGCCTGCTCCCAGCGCAGGACGTATTGCCCAGGCGGCGAAGCGAGCCAGTGGTGCCAATCTATAATGCGACGATCGTTAGAGGAGTCGGACATGGTCCAGGGTGGTGTGCCGCCTGTAGTCGCGCTTGAGGTCGAGGCGATCGCTGCGTTTACCGACAATTATATTTGGGCACTTCACGATGGCCGCGTGGCCGCTGTCGTCGATCCGGGCGATGCGCAGCCGGTATTGCGCTTCCTGCGCGAACGCGGGCTCGCGCTCGGTGCCATTGTAATCACACATCATCACGGCGATCATGTCGGCGGGGTCCGTGAACTGGTGGCGGCATACCCGCAGACGCCCGAGGGCACGCCGCTGCCCGTGATCGGCCCAGCGCGCGAATCGATTCCATGCTGCACTCAGCCCGTGCAAGAGGGCGACGTCGTCACGCTCGCGCAGCCAGCCGCGATATTCCGTGTGATTGACGTGCCCGGCCATACCAGCGGCCACGTCGCCTATGTCGGTCGCCTGCAGGGCGAGGGGGCTCCCGCCAGCCTGTTTTGCGGCGACACGCTGTTCGCCACGGGTTGCGGCAGGCTGTTCGAAGGGACACCCGCGCAGATGCGGTCGTCGCTCGCCAAGCTGGCGGCGCTGGAGCCCGACACACGCGTCTATTGCGCGCACGAATACACTGTCTCGAATGTGCGCTTTGCGCGCGCCGTCGAACCGGGCAACGCTGCGCTCGCTGCCTGGGAGGACAAAGTGGCCGCGCTGCGGGCCGAGGGCCGATCGACCGTGCCGACCACCGTCGGCCACGAGCGCGCGACCAACCCGTTCATGCGGTCGGATGAGCCCGATGTGACGCAGGCGGTGGCGCGCCATGCCGGCGTCGATGCCGACGATCCGGTGTCGGTCTTCGCCGCACTGCGCGAATGGAAGAACGGTTTCCGTTGAAAAGATGTGTCGGCGGGCGTGCCGAGGCCGAATGGCGGGTGAACGCGGGTTGACGCGGCGGGATGCCTTTCATACTATCGGGGGCAATTTTCAGGTCCAACCCCTCAGAACTTGATGCGATCCGTGCGACTTCTTGCGGCATCTGTGCTCAGTCTGCTTCTCGCGGCCTGTGCCACGGCCCCCGGGCCGAATGCCGACACAGCCGGCACAAGCGCTTTCACCTCCACCGGCCAGGCCGCTGCGCCGGTCGTCAATGTCGATCAGCAGCCCGTGGCGTCCCTGAAGGGGCCCGCCAAGGATCTCTGGGCGCGCATTCGCCAGGGCTTCTCCATGCCCGACCTGCAAAGCTCGGCCGTGGACGACCGTACCGACTGGTATGCACAGCGCCCCGACGCGTTCCGCCGCATGGTGGAGCGCTCGAGCCGCTACCTGTATCACATCGTTGAAGAGCTGGAGCGGCGCAACATGCCCACCGAACTGGCGCTGCTGCCGTTCGTGGAAAGTGCGTTCAATCCGCAGGCTGTTTCCACCGCCAAGGCGGCCGGGATGTGGCAGTTCATCCCGAGCACCGGCAAAACCTACAACCTCAAGCAGAACGTCTTCCAGGATGAGCGCCGCGACGTGCTCGCCTCGACGGACGCCGCCCTCGACTATCTCTCTAAGCTGCACGACCAGTTTGGCGACTGGCAGCTCGCCCTGGCAGCGTACAACTGGGGGGAGGGTTCCGTCGCGCGCGCGATCGCCCGCAACCAGGCGGCCGGCCTGTCGACGGATTACGTCAACCTCAACATGCCGGCCGAGACGCGCATGTATGTGCCGAAGCTCCAGGCGGTGAAGAACATCATCGCCAACCCCGAGCGTTACGGCATCACGCTGCCCGAGATTCCGAACCATCCGTATTTCGTGACCGTCACCACGTCGCGCGACATCGACGTGGCTCTGGCGGCCAAGCTGGCCAACCTGCCGATGGACGAATTCAAGGCGTTGAACCCTTCGTTCAACCGCCCGGTGATCCTGGGTGCGTCGAACCCGCAGATCCTGCTGCCGTACGACAACGCTGAAACGTTCCAGTACAACCTGAACACGTATCGTGGCGGCCTGTCGAGCTGGACCGCGGTGACGGTTGGCAACCGCGAGCGCGTGGAAGCGCTGGCGGCGCGGCTGAAGGTGGACCCGGATACCATCCGAGAGATCAACCGGATCCCGAAGGGCATGCGCCTGAAGGCCGGATCCACGGTGGTCGTGCCGCGCGCGGATGGTGCCAAGACGGATGCGCCGGACATCAGCCCGGAACTGGCCGAGAACGCGACGATGGCCGTGGAGCCCGACATGCCGGACCTGCGCCGCGTGGTCGTGCGTGCCGGTCGGCGCGATACGGTGACGGCGCTGTCGCGGCGCTACGGGGTGTCGGTGGCGCAGATCCGCGCGTGGAACCAGTTGCCGGGCGACGCCATTCCGCGTGGCCACAACGTGGTCCTCATGCTGCCGCAGGCGCGCGCCGGCGGACGCGCCACCTCGCAGGTGCGCGCGATCCGCGTGTCGACGAAGGCAGCGCATGCCACCGCGGCTGCGACACGCGCACCGACGGCGAAGGTGGCCGGCAAGCCGGTCGTCAAAGCCAAACCGGTGGCAAGCACATCGGCCAAGCGCAAGAAGCGCTGAGGCCAGCAAGATGAGACGGCGTCCTGCGGGGCGCCGTTTTGCTTTTGGCGCGGGTAAGACCCGCGTAAGTTGAGGGCTGCACAGTAGGCAGATCCCACACATCCATATCGAGCCGTCGAACACGATGGCCAGGAGACAACGTCATGCCCATGTCCGCCGCATACCGCGCGCTGTATCAGCGCTCCATCGACGATCCTGCCGGCTTCTGGGACGAGCAGGCCCGGCGCATCGACTGGCAGACGCCGTATTCCGCTGTGCTCGATGATTCGCGCCTGCCGTTTGCGCGGTGGTTCGTGGGCGGGCGCACCAATCTCTGCCACAACGCGATCGACCGGCATCTGGCCACGCGGGGTGAGCAGCCGGGGCTGGTGTACGTTTCCACCGAAACGGGCATCGAGACGACCTACACGTACCGGCAGCTGCACCGCGAAGTGAACCGCATGGCGGCCTCGCTGCAGGCGCTGGGCGTCAAGCGCGGTGACCGCGTGCTGATCTATCTGCCGATGATTCCGGAGGCCGCGTTCGCCATGCTGGCCTGCGCACGCATCGGCGCGATCCACTCCGTGGTGTTTGGCGGCTTTGCGTCCAACAGCCTCGCCACGCGCATCGACGACGCCACACCGCGCGTCATCGTCAGCGCCGACGCGGGCTCGCGCGCGGGCAAGATCGTCGAATACAAGCCGCTGCTCGATGCCGCCATCGACATGGCCGCGCACAAGCCCGAGCGCGTGCTGCTCGTCGATCGCAAGCTCGCGCCGCTGCAGCGCCATGCGCGCGATGTGGATTACGCGTCCTTCAGTGGTCGCTACGCCGATGCCGAGGTGCCCTGCGAATGGATGGAATCAAGCGAGCCGTCGTACATCCTCTACACCTCGGGCACGACGGGCAAACCGAAGGGGGTGCAGCGCGACACCGGCGGTTACGCGGTGGCGCTGGCCGCATCGATTCCTCTGATCTTCGGGGCGCAGGCAGGCGACACGATGTTCACGGCGTCGGACGTCGGATGGGTCGTGGGGCACAGCTACATTGTGTATGCGCCGCTGCTCGCCGGCCTGACGACGGTCATGTACGAAGGCACGCCGATTCGCCCCGATGGCGCGATCTGGTGGCGTATCGTCGAGCAATATCGTGTGAATGTGATGTTCACGGCCCCGACGGCCATTCGCGTGCTCAAGAAGCAGGACCCGGCGCTGCTGCAGCGTCACGACGTGTCGAGCCTGCGCCGCCTGTTTCTGGCCGGCGAGCCGCTGGATGAGCCGACCGCCAGCTGGATCGGCCAGGCGCTGGACAAGCCCATCGTCGACAACTACTGGCAGACGGAAACCGGCTGGCCAATGCTGGCCATTGCGCAAGGGGTGGAGCCATCCACGCAGAAGCTGGGCTCGCCTGGCTTTCCGGTGTATGGCTACAAGCTCGATATCGTGGACGAGGCGACCGGGCAGCCATGCGCCCCCGGCGAGAAAGGGCTGCTGGCCGTGGCGGCGCCGTTGCCGCCGGGCTGCATGAGTACGGTCTGGGGCGACGATGCGCGGTTCCTGAAGACGTATTGGTCGGCCTTCCCCGGCCAGCACATCTATTCGAGCTTCGATTGGGGTGTGCGCGATGAGGACGGTTACGTCACGATCCTCGGCCGGACCGACGACGTGATCAACGTGGCCGGCCATCGCCTCGGCACGCGCGAGATCGAGGAGAGCCTGTCGTCGCATCCTGCGATTGCAGAAGTGGCGGTGGTGGGTGTGGCCGACCAGCTCAAGGGCCAGGTCGCGATGGCGTTTGCCATCGTGCGGGATGCCTCGCGTGTGGCCGAAGCGGCGGACCGCCTTGCGCTGGAGGGCGAACTGATGCGTACCGTCGAGGCGCAGCTTGGCGCCGTGGCCCGGCCGGCGCGCGTGTTCTTCGTGGGGGCGTTGCCGAAGACGCGTTCCGGCAAGCTTCTGCGCAGAGCCATGCAGGCCGTGGCCGAAGGCCGGGATCCGGGCGATCTGACGACCATCGAAGACCCGACGGCGCTGGCCCAGGTGCAGGCTGCCATGCAAAGCGCAGAGGGCGCGAACAAGTGACGCTTCCGGCGGTTTTGGTGCGGCCGGGACGGGCCACCCGGGGGTCACGGTTCCGCGCCCGTCCACTGTTAAGTCCTTCCTTTTATTGAGTTTTTTGTGGCGTCAGGGTATACTTTTCAGGTTTGAGTTCAGAAACCCCTCACCCTAGCGCCTACCGCTTCCTACCTCCCGTCTAACCGCCCCGTCTGCCTTGCTTTCCGGTGAATTCGCCCCGGGTGCAGCGCGCAAACGGCCCGGATTCCGCGCAGCCGGAATTCCGCTTTGGCGCCAAGACGTTCAGGTCGGCACAGGGTGAATCCAGCAGGAGCTACCCGTGTTGCCGTCTTTCCCGCCCGCCATTCTCGCGCTTGCAGACGGCACGGTCTTTCGTGGCTATTCCATCGGTGCGGCCGGTCATACGATCGGCGAAGTGGTGTTCAACACCGCGATCACCGGCTACCAGGAAATCCTCACCGATCCGAGCTACTCGCGCCAGATCGTCACGCTCACGTACCCGCATATCGGGAACGTCGGTGTGAACCGTGAGGATGTCGAAGCCACGAAAGTCCATGCCGCCGGTCTCATCATCAAGGATCTGCCGATCCTGGCGTCGAACTTCCGCAAGGAGCACTCGCTCTCGCACTACCTCAAGGGTGAGAAGGTCGTCGCCATTGCCGGCATCGATACCCGCAAGCTGACCCGAATCCTGCGGGAGAAGGGCGCCCAGAACGGCTGCATTCTCGCGGGCGAAGACAACGTGCAGAAGGCCATCGACCTGGCGCGCTCGTTCCCGGGCCTGTCGGGTATGGATCTGGCGAAGGTCGTGTCCGTGACCGAACCGTACGAGTGGACCCAGACCGAATGGGCGCTGGGCCGCGGCTACGGCAAGCAGGAAGCCCCGAAGTACCACGTGGTCGCGTACGACTTCGGCGTCAAGTTCAACATCCTGCGCATGCTGGCCGAGCGTGGCTGCCGCGTGACGGTCGTGCCGGCGCAAACCAGCGCAGCCGACGTGCTGGCGCATAACCCGGATGGTGTCTTCCTCTCCAACGGCCCCGGCGATCCGGAACCGTGCGACTACGCCATCGCCGCTGCCAAGGAATTCCTGGAGCGCCGCCTGCCGACGTTCGGCATCTGCCTGGGTCACCAGATCATGGGCCTGGCTGTCGGTGCCAAGACGCTCAAGATGAAGACCGGCCACCACGGCGCGAACCACCCGGTCAAGGATCTGCAGGACGGCCGCGTGGTCATCACCTCGCAGAACCACGGTTTTGCAGTGGACCCCGAATCGCTGCCGGCCAACGCACGCGTGACGCACGTTTCGCTGTTTGACGGCACGCTGCAGGGCTTCGAACTGACGGATCGTCCGGCATTCTGCTTCCAGGGCCACCCGGAAGCGTCGCCCGGTCCGCACGACATCGGCTATCTGTTCGACCGCTTCACCGCGGCGATGGACGCAGCCAAGCAGTAAGGCAACGAGAGCGCATCCACAATGAACGCCTTCATGCTCGCGCACTTCGGCATCACCGAGTTCTGGACCTTCCTGCTCGGCACGATCTTCATCGTGCTGCTGCCGGGCCCGAACTCGATGTACGTGCTGTCGGTGGCGGCCCGCCGCGGTGTGCGCGCGGGCTACCAGGGCGCGTGCGGCGTGTTCCTGGGCGATGCCATCCTGATGGTGTTGTCGGCAGCGGGCGTGGCTTCGCTGTTGAAAGCGAGTCCGGCGCTGTTCTACGTCGTGAAGTACATCGGTGCGGCCTACCTGGCGTGGATCGGCCTGCAGATGCTGCGTGGCGCGGTGCGCAATTGGCGCGTGCGCAAGGCCGGCGAGTCCGTCGCACAAGACGCGGCGCCGGCTGACGAGTCGCACCCGTTCAAGAAGGCGCTGATCATCAGCCTGCTGAACCCGAAGGCGATCCTGTTCTTCATCTCGTTCTTCATCCAGTTCGTCGATCCGCACTACGCGCTGCCGGTGGTGTCGTTCGTCGTGCTGGGGCTGGTCTGCCAGATCTGCAGCTTCCTGTACCTGACCACCATCATCTTCGTGGGCGCGCGGCTGGCCGCGGCGTTCCGCGCGCGACGACGTTTGTCTGCCGGTATGAGCAGCGGCGTCGGCGCCATGTTTATCGGCTTTTCCGCCAAGCTGGCGACGGCCACACTGAATTAATCGAATCGAGCGGGTTATGCCAAAACGTACAGATATCAAAACCATCCTGATCATCGGCGCGGGTCCGATCATCATCGGCCAGGCGTGTGAATTCGATTACTCCGGCGCGCAGGCTTGCAAGGCGCTCCGTGAAGAAGGTTTCAAGGTGGTCCTGGTCAACAGCAACCCGGCCACGATCATGACCGACCCCAACACGGCCGACGTGACCTACATCGAGCCGATCACCTGGGAAGTCGTCGAGCGCATCATCGCCAAGGAACGCCCCGACGCGATCCTGCCGACGATGGGCGGCCAGACCGCGCTGAACTGCGCGCTGGACCTGCATCGCCACGGCGTGCTGAAGAAGTACAACGTCGAGCTGATCGGCGCATCGCCCGAGGCTATCGACAAGGCCGAAGACCGCCAGAAGTTCAAGGACGCGATGACCAAGATCGGTCTCGGTTCGGCCAAGTCGGGCATCGCACATTCGATGGACGAGGCCGTAGCCGTGCAGTCGCAGATCGCCAAGGAAACCGGCACGAGCGGCTACCCGATCGTGATCCGGCCGTCGTTCACGCTGGGCGGCACGGGCGGCGGCATCGCCTACAACCGCGAAGAATTCGAAGAGATCTGCAAACGCGGTCTCGACCTCTCGCCGACCAACGAGCTGCTGATCGAAGAATCGCTGCTCGGCTGGAAGGAATACGAGATGGAAGTCGTGCGCGACAAGGCCGACAACTGCATCATCGTCTGCTCGATCGAAAACCTCGACCCGATGGGCATCCACACCGGTGATTCCATCACCGTGGCCCCGGCGCAGACCCTGACCGACAAGGAATACCAGATCCTGCGTAATGCCTCGCTGGCCGTGCTGCGCGAGATCGGCGTCGATACCGGCGGCTCGAACGTGCAGTTCTCGATCAATCCGAAGGATGGCCGGATGATCGTGATCGAAATGAACCCGCGTGTGTCGCGTTCGTCGGCGCTGGCGTCGAAGGCCACCGGTTTCCCGATCGCCAAGGTCGCTGCCAAGCTGGCGGTGGGCTACACGCTGGACGAGCTGAAGAACGAGATCACCGGCGGCGTGACGCCCGCGTCGTTCGAGCCGTCGATCGACTACGTGGTCACCAAGGTGCCGCGCTTCGCGTTCGAGAAATTCCCGCAGGCCGACAGCCACCTG
>NZ_LWRX01000143.1:0-7739 GCF_001683835.1 Ralstonia sp. RL
GGCTGCCAGACTGGCGCGCGCCGCCCGCACGCGCGACGTGTCGGTCGGCCTGCAATTCGAACACTACCCGGCCAGCGCCGCCAATCCGCAGGGCAGCGGCAACAGCTACGGCGTGTCGCTGCAGATCCCGCTGTTTACCGGCTACTACTACGAGGGCGAGATCCGCGCCGCGCAGGCGGCCCTCGATACGGCGCAACAGAGCCTGGAAAAGGCGCGCAGCATCGCGCGCGGCGAACTGGCCGGCGCGCTGCACGAGGTGCAGGCCGCGGCCGAGCGCGTGCAGCGCCTGCGCCAGGAACTGCTGCCGGCGGCAAGGAAATCGGCCGACGCCGCGGAATACGCGTTCAGGAACGGCGCCATCGGCGTCATGGACGTGCTCGATGCGCGCCGCACCTACCGCGCGACGCAGCTGGAAGCGGTGTCGGCCCAGGCCGACTACGCCAAGGCCCTGGCGGCGTGGCGCGCCACTGTTTTGGAGGAAAGCGAGAAATGAAAACGAGCGCCAAGATTCTTTCCGCGATCGGCATCGCGGCCGTTTCCGTCGCGGTCGTGGCCGGCGCCCGGCAGCTGGCCGCTTCGCAGGAGCCGGTCAAGACCGAGATGCCGGCGGCAAGGCGCACGCCGGGCATCGTGCAGTTCGCGCCGGGCGCGGCCGAATTGTCGGCGCTGCGGATCGCGCCCGTGTCCGAGGCGCCGCTGCCGGTGGCCGAGCCGGTCAACGGCCGCATCGCCTACGACGAGAACGTCACCGCGCGCGTCAGTTCCCCGATCCCGGGGCGCGTGGTGGGCGTGCGCGCGGAAATCGGCGACCGCGTGAGCCGCAATGCCGTTCTGCTCGACATCGACTCCCCCGAACTGGCGAATGCCGAGGCCGACTGGCGCAAGGGCCAGGCCGACGAACTGCGCAAGAAGCTGGCGCTGGAGCGCGCCCGCAGCCTGCTGGAGCACGAGGTGATCGCGCGCAAGGACTATGAATCGGCGCAGGCCGACTACCTGCAGGCGGTGGCCGAAACCCGGCGCGCCGCGCTGCGCATGAAGAACCTGAACGCCGCCGGCAACGAGAACGGCAAGTTCGGGCTGAAGGCGCCGATCGCCGGCGTAGTGGCCGACAAGCAGGTCAATCCGGGGCTGGAGGTGCGCCCCGACCTGCAGAATCCGCTGTTCGTCATCACCGACATCGGCCGCCTGTGGGTGCTGGCCGACGTGCCGGAGCGCAGCATCGGCGGCATCAGGCCGGGGCAGGCGGTGAGCATCGAAACCGACGCCTATCCGAACGAGCGCTTCGCCGCCACCGTGGAACGGGTCGGGCTCGCGCTCGACCCGGCCACGCGGCGCGTGCAGGTGCGCTGCAGCGTGAAGAACCCCGAGCACAAGCTCAAGCCGGAGATGTTCGCCCGCGTGTCCTTCCTGGCCGACGGGCGGAAAACGGGCGTGCAGGTGCCCAACACCGGCCTGGTGGCGGACGGCCTGCACAGCTACGTGTTCGTCGAAAAGCAGCCGGGCACCTTCGAGAAGCGCGCCGTGACCGTGACGGTCAGGGGCAGCGACAGCAGCTTCATCGAAGGCGTCTCCGGCGGCGAGCGCGTGGTGACCGAAGGCGCGCTCCTGCTCAACTCCGAGGCGGCCGGCGATGCTCAATAAGCTGATCGATTTCGTCCTGACCCAGCGCGTGTTCGTGCTGGTGCTGGTGGCCGCGCTCGGCCTGTTCGGCTACCGCGCGCTGAGCGAGCTGCCGATCGAGGCGTTCCCGGATGTGCAGGATGTGCAGGTGCAGATCGTCACCCAGTATCCGGGCCAGGCGCCGGAAGAGGTGGAGCGCACGGTGACGTTGCCGATCGAGCGCGAGATGAGCGGCGTGCCGCGCCAGACCCAGCTGCGCTCGGTGAGCATCACCGGCCTGTCGGTGGTGACGTTGACCTTCGAGGACGGCACCGACGACTATTTCGCGCGCCAGCAGGTGCTGGAAAAGCTGCAGAACGTCACCCTGCCGCCCGGCATCCAGCCGGGCCTGGCGCCGCTGTCGACCGCGGTCGGCGAGATCTACCGCTACATCGTCGAGGCGCCGGCGGACATGCCGCAAAACGAGGTGCGCTCGCTGCAGGACTGGGTGATCCGCCCGCAGCTGCGCATCGTGCCCGGCGTGGCCGACGTGGTCAGCTTCGGCGGCACGGTCAAGGAATACCAGGTGCGGGTCGATCCGCACGCGCTCAAGCGCTACGGCGTCACGCTCGACCAGGTGAGCCAGGCGCTGGCCAGCAACAGCGCCAACGTCGGCGGCGGCCTGGTACGGCGCGGCGACGAGGCGCTGGTCATCCGCGGCATGGGCATCTTCACGCGGCTGGAAGACATCGGCCGCGTGGTGGTCGCCGCCAAGGGCGGCAACACCGTGCTGGTGTCCGACGTGGCCGAGGTCGGCATCGGCGCGCGCCCGCGCTCCGGCATCGTCGCCTTCAACGACGGCGACAGCGTGGTGGAAGGCATCGTGCAGATGACCAAGGGCGGCAACGCGGCCAAGGTGATCGGGCAGCTGAAGGAGCGCATCGAGGAGGTCAACGCCAAGCTGCCCCGTGGCGTGCGCATCCGGCCGATCTACGACCGCACCCACCTGATCGACCACACCGTGCGCACCGTCGGCGAGAACCTGCTGGTGGGCGCCGTGCTGGTGATCGCGATCCTGGTGGTGTTCCTGCAGAACTGGCGCGCGGCGCTGATCGTGGCCACCGTCATTCCGCTGTCGCTGCTGTTCGCGTTCATCATGCTCAACGCCCGCGGCATCCCGGCCAACCTGATCTCGCTCGGCGCGGTCGACTTCGGCATCATCATCGACGGCGCCGTGGTGCTGGTCGAGGCGCTGATGGTGCGGCTGGCCGCGCGCCAGTTCGACGCCGCGATGGCGTCGGCCGACATGGGCTGGCGCATGCACACGCTCAAGCAGACCGTGGCCGAGCTGGGCCATCCGATCCTGTTCGCCAAGGCCATCATCATCGTCGCCTTCATCCCGATCTTCACCTTCCAGCGGGTGGAGGGAAAGATCTTTTCGCCGGTCGCGCTCACGCTCAGCTTCGCGATGCTGGGCGCGCTGATCCTGACCATGACCTTCGTGCCGACGCTGCTGGCGCTGACCATGCGGCGCCATACGATGGCGGAAAAGCACGTCGCCTGGATGCAGCACATGCAGCAGCGCTACCGCACGCTGCTGCGGCGCGCCGCCGGCAAGCGCTTCATCGTGATGGCCGCCTCGGTGGCGACGCTCGCGGTGACGCTGGCGCTGGCGCCGCTGCTGGGCAGCGAGTTCCTGCCCAAGCTGGACGAGGGCAATATCTGGCTGACCATCACGCTGCCGCCGTCCAGCGCGCTGGAGACCACCAAGAACGTGGAACGGCAGGTGCGCGCCATCCTGCGCAGCTATCCGGAAGTGGGCGACGTCATTTCGCACGTCGGCCGCCCCGACGACGGCACCGATCCCAAGGGCCCGAACAACATGGAGATCCTGGCCGACCTCAAGCCGCGCGGCACCTGGCGCTTTGCGGACAAGGATGCGCTGATCGAGAGCATGTCGAAGAAAATCCGCGCCATCCCCGGCATTCCGACCAACTTTTCCCAGGTCATCCAGGACAACGTCGAAGAGTCGCTGTCGGGCGTCAAAGGCGAGATCGCGGTCAAGGTGTTCGGGCCGGACCTGCAGATCCTGACGCAAAAGAGCGAGCAGATCGCCTCCATCCTCAACGGCATCGCCGGCGCCACCGACGTGGGGGCGGTGAAGATCGGCGGCCAGAGCGAGCTGGACATCGCCATCGACCGCGGCAAGATCGCGCGCCTTGGCATCAACGTCGCCGACGCCAACGCCGCCATCCAGACCGCGCTGGCCGGCAGCGCCGTCAACACCTATTACGAGGGCGACCGGCGCTTCGACATCACGCTGCGCCTGAAGGAGCAGTACCGCGACGCGATCGACGACATCGCCGGCATCCAGGTCAACCTGCCGGGCGGCGCCGGCACCGTCGGCCTGGGCGACATCGCCACCATCGAGGTGCGCCAGGGCGCGGCGCGCATCAGCCGCGAGGCCGGCGGACGCAACGCGTCGGTGAAGGCCAACCTGATCGGACGCGACCAGGGCAGCTTCGTGGCCGAGGCGCAGCAGAAGGTGCGCGAGCAGGTCAAGCTGCCGCCCGGTTATCAGATCACCTGGGGCGGCCAGTTCGAAAACCAGCAGCGCGCGGTCAAGCGGCTGGCGGTGATCGTGCCGATCACCGCGCTGCTGATCTTCTCCCTGCTGTTCTGGGCCTTCCGCTCGGTGCGCAAGGCGACGCTGGTGCTGCTGATCGTGCCGTTCGCGCTGATCGGCGGCATCGCCGGCCTGGCGCTGGCCGGCCTGCACTTCTCGGTGTCGGCCGCGGTCGGCTTCATCGCCGTGGCCGGCATCTCGGTGCAGAACGGCGTGATCATGGTCGAGCAGATCGTGGAACTCGCGCGCGGCGAAGCCTCGCTGGCGGTGGCCGCCGTCGAGGGCGCAGTGGCGCGCCTGCGGCCGATCATCATGACCGCGCTGATGGCCGGCCTCGGCCTGCTGCCGGCCGCGCTGTCGCACGGCATCGGCTCGGAGACGCAGCGCCCGTTCGCGGTGGTGATCGTCGGCGGCATCGTCTCGGCGACCTTCTTCACGCTGCTGTTGCTGCCGCTGGCCTATCCTTATTTCGCGGACAAGGACAATGAGAAATAGACTGATTGCCCTATTCGCGATGAGCTGTGCGCTGCACGGCGCGCAGGCCGGGGATGCCGGCACACCCTGCCGGCGCCTGCTGCGCGCGGTGCAATGCGCGACCGTACCGCTGGCCGGCGCCGACGAGGATGCCGAAGCCAAGCGCTTCCAGCCGCCGCCGGACGGCCGGGCCAGGGTGTACGTGCTGCGCCCCGGCACCATGGCGCCGGCCGTCAAATCGACCATCCTCCTGGACGGCAGGCCGATGCGGGAACTGGCGCCGCAGACCTATGCGGTGATCGACACCTCTGCCGGCACGCACCGCATCGCCGCCCGCACCGACCGCGACGCCGAGATCGAGCTCGATCTTGAACCGGGGCGGATCCGGTATGTCGAAAACCGGTTCTCGCTGCTGTTCTTCACGGTCTCGGGCCAGCTGCGGCCGCTGGAGGCGCAACCGGCGCAGGCGGCGATTGCGCAATCAAGGCTTGTAAAGTCCGGTGCGGAAGGCGAATAATGGGCGCTCACGTCCCGGACGGCGCCGCCGGCCGGGCTTGCAGAAAACGAATCCGGTGACCGAACATGCATGTCCTGTTGGTTGAAGATGACGCCGTCCTGGCCGACGGCATACGCCGCGTCCTGCAAGGACACGGCATGGTGGTCGATGTGGTGCATACCGGCAGCGAGGCCGACTGGATGCTGCAGCATGCCCAGGTCGCGGTGGTGGTGCTGGACATCGGCCTGCCCGGCATCGATGGCTTCGAGGTCGTGCGCCGGCTGCGCGCGCGCGGCAGCAACCTGCCGGTGCTCCTGCTGACCGCGCGCGACGCCATCACCGACCGCGTGCACGGGCTGGAGCTGGGCGCGGACGACTATCTCGTCAAGCCGTTCGCCACGCCCGAACTGGTCGCGCGCATCAAGGCGCTGGTCCGGCGCAGCAATCCCAAGCCGGCGGAACTGCAGGTGGGCCGGCTGTCGCTCGACCCGTTCGCCCGGCGCGCCACGGTCGACGGCCAGCCGATCGAGCTGTCGGGGCGCGAATGGGCGGTGCTCGAATACCTGATGCAGCAGGCGTCGCGCGTGGTCTCCAAGCAGCAGATCATCGACGCCATCCTGCCCTGGGGCGAGGAAATGACGCTCAACGCGGTCGAAGTATATGTGTCGCGCATCCGCCTGAAGATCGCCGACGCCGGCGTGGCGATCCGCACCATCCGCGGCTTCGGCTACATGCTGGAAAAGGCGGAAACGCCGTGAGCAGCATCCGCCGCAGCCTGCTCAAGTGGCTGATCGCGCCGCTGTTGGCCATCAACATCGGCGGCGCCGCGCTGACCTACTGGCTGGCGTGGATACCGGCGCAGATCGCCTTCGACCAGAGCCTGGCCGACGCCGCCTGGGCGCTGATCCCGCACCTGCGCATGGTGGGCAGCCGCATCGAGACCGACCTGTCGCTCCAGGCCGAGGAAGTGCTGCGCATCGACCATTTCGACGCGGTCTACCTGATGGCCCGCGACGCCGCCGGCAAGACCATCCTCGGCGACAAGGACTTTCCGCTGCCCTGCCTGCCGGAGGCGGCAAACGAGCCGGCGGTATGCGACGGCGCGATGCGCGGCGAACCGGTGCGCGTCATCACGCTCAAGACCGACATCGGCAGCGGGGAAGTGCTGATCGGCGTGGCGGAAACGCTGCGCAAGAGGCACGCGATCCGCTCCGAGATCATCGTCGCCCTGATTTTCCTGGAGGGCCTGCTGGTCGCGGTTTCGGTAGCGATGATCCGGTTCGCGGTCAGGAAAGGCCTGCTGCCGCTGCGGGCGATGCAGGAAAAGCTGGACAGCCGGCGCGACGACGACCTGTCAACCGTGGCCGAGCAGGAAGCCCCGACAGAAGTCAGGCCGTTCGTCACGGCCATCAACAAGCTGCTGCTGCGCGCCCAGGCCAGCGCCCGCGCGCAGCAGGACTTCCTGGCGAACGTCGCGCACCAGCTGCGCACGCCGCTGGCCGGACTCAAGACCCAGCTCGAATGGCTGCAGCAGCGGCATGCCGGCGACGCCGACACCGCGCGCTCGGCCAGCCTGATGCTGTCGTCCACCGACCGCATGATCCGCCAGTCCAACCAGCTGCTCGCGCTGGCGCGCGCCGAACCGAGCCAGTTCGAACAGAACCGGCTCGGCCTGGTGGCGCTGGACAAGGTGGTCGAGGAATCGATCCAGCATTTCGTGCAGGAAGCCGACAAGAAGCGCATCGACATCGGCTTCGACCTGCATCCGACGCGGGTGATGGGCGACCGCTTCCTGCTGCACGACCTGATTGACAACCTGATCGACAACGCGGTGCGCTACTCGCCGCCCGGCGGCATGGTGACGGTCAGCTGTTACCAGACCGGCGCCGCCGGCTGCCTGGTGGTCGAGGACTGCGGACCCGGCATCCCGGCGCAGCAGCGCAAAAAGATATTCGAGCGCCACTACCGCCTCGACGAAAACCTGCCCGGCAGCGGGCTCGGGCTGGCGATCGTGCACGACATCGTGCAGGACCACGGCGCGGCGATTTCCATCGAACCGGGCAGCAACGGCAAGGGAACCGTGTTCCGGGTCGAGTTCCCGCTCCCCGCAGCCGGCGAAACCGGCCGCTGACCCGGAGCGTCACGCGTGGCGCGCCTCCAGCAGCTCGCGCAGGTCCGCCGGCAGCACCGCGCGCAGGCGCGCCGAAATTTCCGCTTCATGCCTGCTCCACCACAGCCCCAGCCCGATCAGCGCAAAGCCGAGCACCGTCAGCACCAGCACGAAGCCGAAACTGTTCTTGAACAGGTGCCACGACAGGTCGGACAGCACGGCCGCGATGCCGATGCCGCCGAACACCGCGAACACCCGCCGCGCCAGCACCGTGCCGGCGAACACCAGCACGAAGTGGATCGCGAGGTACACCAGCTTGCCCGCCAGTTGCCCGTTGCCCATCATCGACAGCGCGCCGCAGAACGTCAGCAGCCCGAACAGGTACAGCCAGAACGCGTAATCCTTGCTGCGGCGCGAGCGCAGGTCGACGAAAA
>NZ_LWRX01000220.1:0-2405 GCF_001683835.1 Ralstonia sp. RL
TCCGCAAGCGGTGGTGCGCCGCGCGGAAGACCTGCTGCTCGACTGGTTCGGCTCGGCCATCGCCGGCAAGGGCGCGCGTCCGGTGGAAACCATCGAGCGCTTCGCCCGCCAGATGGGGCCGGAAGGCGGCACCGCCGAAGTGCTGATTGCACGCCGCCGCAGCACGCCCCTGTTTGCGGCGATGGTGAACGCCGCCTCGTCGCACGTGGCGGAACAGGACGACGTGCATAACGGCTCGGTGTTCCATCCGGCAACGGTGGTATTTTCGCCCGCGCTGGCCGTGGCGCAGGAGCTGCGCTGCTCCGGCCGCGAACTGCTGACCGCGTCGGTCGCCGGCTACGAGGTCGGCATCCGCATCGGCGAATTCCTGGGGCGTTCGCACTACAAGATCTTCCACACCACCGGCACCGCCGGCACGGTGGCGGCCGCTGCCGCCGTCGGCCGCCTGCTCAAGCTCACGCCGGAGCAGATGCTGGACGCCTTCGGCTCCGCCGGCACGCAGGCCGCCGGCCTGTGGGAATTCCTGCGCGACGCCGCCGACTCCAAGCAGCTGCACACCGCGCATGCCGCCGCTTCCGGCCTGATGGCGGCTTATCTCGCGAAAGACGGATTCTCGGGCGCCAAGCGCATCCTGGAAGGCACGCAGGGCATGGGCGCCGGCATGTCGCGCGAGCCGGACCCGGCCAGGCTGACCGACCGCCTCGGGCAGCGCTGGACGCTGGCCGAAACCTCGTTCAAGTTCCATGCGTCGTGCCGACATACGCATCCGGCAGCTGATGCCTTGCTGCAGGTCGTCACCGAACACAAACTGACGCCGGAACAGATCGCCGGCGTCACCGCCCAGGTGCACCAGGGCGCGATCGACGTGCTCGGCCCGGTCGTCAATCCGCAGACCGTGCATCAGGCGAAGTTCTCGATGGGCACCGTGCTCGGCCTGATCGCGCAATTCCAGCGCGCCGGCATGAAGGAATTCGAAGACCATTTCAACGACCCGCGCATCGCCGCCTTCCGCGCCAAGGTCGGCATGGCGCTCGATCCCGAAGTCGACCGGGCCTACCCGGCGCGCTGGATCGGCAAGGTGGAGGTGCGGACCGTGGACGGACGCACGCTGCACGGCCGCGTGGATGAGCCCAAGGGCGATCCAGGCAACACGCTTTCCCGCGACGAGCTGGAACAAAAGGCGATCCGCCTGGCGCAGTTCAGCGGCGGCGCGTCAGTGCAGGAAATGCAGACCGCGTTCCATCGGTTGTGGGATATCGAACGCGCCGCCACGGTCGGCTATTTCCTCACGTAAGAGGGCATGCAGATGTCGCAAACCGAATCCAGGCCGGCCGCCCGTTCCTATCTGTTCGTGCCCGGCAACCGACCGGAGCGTTTCGACAAGGCCTGCGCCGCCGGCGCCGATGCCGTCATCGTCGACCTGGAGGACGCGGTGCCGCCAGCCGGCAAGGACGCGGCGCGCAGCGCGCTGGCCGCCTGGCTGGCGCCCGCGCGTCCCGTGCTGGTCCGTATCAACGGCGCCGACACGCGCTGGTTCCGCGACGACCTGGCCTTGTGCGGCCTGCCCGGCGTGGCCGGCATCGTGCTGCCCAAGGCGGGCGAGGCCGGCGAGCTGCTTGCGCTGCAGCGCGCCGGTGCGCAGGAGATGTATCCGCTGATCGAAACCGCGCACGGCTTCGCCAATGCGCGTGCGCTGGCGGAAGCGCCGGGCGTGCGGCGCCTGATGTTCGGCTCCATCGATTTCAAGCTGGATCTGGGAATCGAGGGCGACGATGACGCGCTGCTGTATTTCCGCTCGCAGCTGGTGCTGGCGTCGCGCCTGGCAAACGTTCAGCCGCCGGTGGACGGCGTGAGCACGGCGATCGAGGACGACCGGGAGCTGGAGCGCGACACGCTGCGCGCGCGCCGCCTCGGCTTTGGCGGCAAGCTGTGCATCCATCCGAAGCAGGTCGCGGCGGTGCACCGCTGTTTCAGACCGTCGGAAGAGGAAATCGCCTGGGCAAAAAGGGTACTCGATGCCAGCGCGGCCAGCGGCGGCGCGGCAGTCGCAGTGGATGGAAAAATGGTCGATCGCCCGGTGATCCTGCGCGCACAGCAGATCGCGGACGAAGCGGCGCGCAGGCACCCGGCGGATCGGGGGCATTGAGGTAAATCGTTCAATTCAACAGGAGACAAGGATGAAACTGAAAAAACTGCACGCGGTGTTGTTCGCCGCACTGATCGCCAGCGGCGGCGCCTTTGCGCAAAACCCGATCGTGATCAAGTTCAGCCACGTGGTGGCCAACGACACGCCGAAGGGCAAGGGCGCCGAGCGCTTCAAGGAACTGGCGGAGAAGGCCACCAACGGCCGCGTGAAGGTCGAGGTCTACCCGAACAGCACGCTGTACAAGGACAAGGAAGAGCTG
>NZ_LWRX01000054.1:0-457 GCF_001683835.1 Ralstonia sp. RL
CATCTTCGCCTTCACCAGCGAATGCCCGGTCTTCCACATCAGCGGCACCCCGCCATGCCGCCTCACCCACGGCGCGATATGCCGCGTGCACTTGACGTCGTACAGGATCTCGCGCCCCGGATGGCGCGTGAGCACGTCCTGCGCAAACAGCATCAGTTGCCGGTCCGGATAAATGATCTGTCCATCCTTGGTCACCACGCCCAACCGGTCGCCGTCGCCGTCGAACGCCAGCCCGAGCTCGGCATCCGTTTCTTTCAGACAGCGAATCAGGTCCTGCAGGTTTTCCGGATGGGCCGGATCGGGATGGTGGTTGGGGAAATGGCCGTCGACCTCGCAAAACAGTTCACGCACCTCGCATCCGAGCGCGCGGTACAAGTCGCCGGCGTACGCCCCGGCCACGCCATTGCCGCAATCGATCGCGATCTTCATCGGTCGCGCCAGCTTGACGTCGCCGGTG
>NZ_LWRX01000017.1:0-23972 GCF_001683835.1 Ralstonia sp. RL
ATCATGTTGATGCGGGCGTCGCGCACGTACTGCTCCATGCCCCACTCGGAGATGTAGCCGTGTCCACCGAAGACCTGCATGCCTTCGTTGGTGGAGATGAACGCGTTGTCGCTCAGGAACGCCTTGGCGATCGGGGTCAGCAGCGCGACGAGGTCGGCCGCGTCCTTGCGCACGGCTTCGTCCGGATGCGACAGCTCACGGTCGATCTGCAGCGCGATCCAGTAGCTGAACGCACGGCCGCCCTCAGCATAGGCGCGCTGGGTCAGCAGCATGCGGCGCACATCCGGGTGCACGATGATGGGGTCAGCCGGCTTGTCCGGTGCCTTCGGACCCGACAGGCTGCGCATCTGCAGGCGCTCCTTGGCGTACGCCACGGAGTTCTGGTAGGCCACTTCGGTCAGGCCCAGGCTCTGCATGCCGACCCCCAGGCGTGCGGCGTTCATCATCACGAACATGGCGTTCAGGCCCTTGTTCGGCTCGCCGACCATCCAGCCCTTGGCGCCATCGAGGTTGATGACACACGTGGCGTTGCCGTGGATGCCCATCTTGTGTTCGATGGAGCCGCACTTCACGGTGTTGCGCTCGCCCGGGTTGCCGTCGGCATCGGGAATGAACTTCGGCACCACGAACAGCGAGATGCCCTTGGTGCCGCCCGGCGCGTCCGGCAGGCGGGCCAGCACCAGATGGATGATGTTTTCCGACAGGTCATGCTCGCCTGCCGAGATGAAGATCTTCGTGCCGGTGATCGCGTACGAGCCATCGGCCAGCGGTTCGGCCTTGGTGCGCAGGATGCCGAGGTCGGTGCCGCAATGCGGCTCGGTCAGGCACATCGTGCCGGTCCACACACCCGACACCAGCTTGGGCAGGTAACGCTGCTTGAGCTCGTCGGTGCCGTGC
Organism: Ralstonia sp. RL; assembly: GCF_001683835.1. NCBI lineage: Bacteria > Pseudomonadati > Pseudomonadota > Betaproteobacteria > Burkholderiales > Burkholderiaceae > Ralstonia > Ralstonia sp. RL. The sequence goes on from NZ_LWRX01000017.1 coordinate 898, forward strand.
GCATGCAGGGCTTCGTACGCGCCGTGCGACAGGCCCGGATACATCGTCCAGGCCTGGTTGGCCGAGTTCAGCATCTCGTACAGCGCATTGTTGATCAGGATCGGCAGGCCCTGGCCACCGTATTCCGGATCGCAGCCCAGCGCGGGCCAGCCGGCCTCCACGTACTGCTGATAGGCCTCCTTGAAGCCCTTTGGTGCGGTCACCACGCCGTCGCCGTGGTACGTGCAGCCTTCGCGGTCGCCGCTCTGGTTGAGCGGGAAGATGACTTCGGAGCAGAACTTGCCGGCTTCTTCGATCACCTGGTTGATGGTGTCGGCATCGATCTCCGCGTGCTGCGGCATCTCCTTCAGGTGGCCCTCGACGTCGAGAAGCTCGTGGAGGACAAACTGCATGTCGCGCAACGGTGCGGTGTATTGACCCATCTCTGGTGCTCCTTGGTGTGTGCCGCGCGACCCGCTAGGTGTGCGATGCCGCGTCAGGTTCGGTAAGACTGAATCAGTTTGTTGAGAGCCACCATGGCCAGTTCGGCGCTGTTGGGCAACCGCAGGAAACGCGCGTCGTGATGCAGGCCCAGTTCCAGGCCGTACATCTCGAAGAGCATCAGCTGCGGGTCCACTTCCGCACGCAGGTGGCCTTCTTCCTTTGCCTGCTCGATCGCGCGGGTCAGTGCCGCCCGCCAGATCGTCACGCTCTTGACGAGTTCGTCGCGTACCGGACTTTCGGCACGATCGTCGTACTCCACCGCGCCGCTGATGTAGATGCAGCCCGTGGTGACTTCCTGAATGCGGCGCTCCATCCAGCGTCGCACCATGCTCCACAGGCGCGGCAGACCGCGCGGTTCTTTCAAGCTGGGGTAGAAGACTTCCTGCTCGAACCGTTTGTGATACTCGCGAACCACTTCCACCTGCAGATCCTCGCGCGAGCCGAAGTGCGCGAACACCCCGCTCTTGCTCATCTGCATGCGCTCCGCGAGCACACCGATCGTCAATCCTTCCAGCCCGTCGCGCGAGGCCAATTCCAGCGCGGCATCGAGAATCGCCGCACGTGTCAGCTCGCCTTTACGCATCGGCGTGGTGACTGCGTGATTGGATTCGAGACGAGCGGTCGGGTGACGCATGATGATTTCTCTCCGTTCTTTTCTGGGGCCTGACACGCCGGAATACGCTGGCAGAGCCAGCGCCCTGCAGGGCGCCCTTCGCGTGCCGGGCAGGACTGTAAACCAGCCTGCGCAAACACTCTAGCCCAAAATCGAACGGTCGTTCAATTATTTACAGGGCCCTGTTGACCGGCAAGTGTTTTATTAGAAAGCGACATCTAAATGAAGATGCCGGCTGCGCGTCTTTCGCAGCGCAGCGTGGAGCTCGTAGACCCTTTGTCTGCAACGCTTTGCAGGATGTGCACCGCACCTGGAATAAACGTGCGGCGCAGCCTCTCCGAGTGATTTTCTAGTGCTACCCGTCAGTACATAAACGGCAGAAATCACGCCGATGCGGAGTTCGCGCACATCGGACCGCGGCGGAAAATACGGGCATCCATTTCACGCAGATCGGCCGCCACGGCAACGTCGGCCGCACATTGAGCAAGCACGTCCCGCTGCAGGTCGATGCCGGGGGCGATCTCGGTGAGGGTCAGCCGCCGGCCGCCGCGGCCGTCGTCGCGCATCTCGAACACCGCCCGCTCGGTGACGTAGCGTACCGGGATGCCCGAGCTGGCCGCGTACTCGCCGTTGAAGGTGAGGTGCGAGACGGCCGGCACAATCTTCTTGAGCCGTCCTTCGCGCACGATGCGCAGCTTGCCGTCTTCCGCCTCGACCTGCAGGCCGCCGGCGGTGAGGGTGCCCATGAATACCACCGAACGTGCGCTCTGCGTGATATTGATGAAGCCGCCGACGCCAGCAACGACGGTATCGCCGCCTTCGCCGAACAGGCTCACGTTGACGTTGCCGGCGCCATCGAGTTCGGCCAATCCGAGGATGGCGAGGTCGATGCCGCCGCCCTCATAGAAATCGAACTGCGCGGGCTGGTCGACCACCGCCTCGGGATACGCCGAGGCGCCGAAGCTCAGGCCATCCGCAGGCGTGCCGCCAATGGGGCCGGCTTCCACGGTGAGCGTGAAACCCCGCGCCCCTTCCTGCTCGGCCAGCGCACCGACGGCTGCCGGCATGCCCACACCCAGGTTCACCACACGCGGCTGCTGCGCCATGAGCTCCAGCACCGCGCGTCGCTGCACCAGCGTGCGGGCGTCGAGCGCGCCGTGCAGATTGGCCTGCAGCGCTTCGCTGGCTTCGAGGGCGTCTTCCTTGAGCTGGAGGGCCTCGCCTTGCCAGGGGCGGATGTACGTTGGGTTGAAGGCCTCGCCGAAGGTCATCTGGTGCTCGGCTTCGTCTTCGGCAACCACCACGTAGTCTACGAGGATGCCGGGCACGTGGATCGCTTGCAGGTTGTCATGCCGATCCACCAGCCGGCGCACCTGCGCGATGACCATGCCGCCGGAGTTACGCGCCGCCTGCGCCATCGCCAGCAGCTCGTGGTGGAAGGCTTCTTCATGCGTGCTGATGTTGCCGCGCGGGTCGGCCGAGGTTCCGCGCAGGAAGACGCAGTGCAGGGGGAAGCTGGGGTAGAACAGGTAGTCTTCACCGCGAAAGCGCTCGTACTCGACCCACGAAGCGGTGCCCGCTGCCCGGGCCGCCTTCGCACGTGCATTGATGGCTGCGCCGTGATAGCGCGCGTCGAGCTCCGTGCGTGGGTCCACGAACGTGTGCAGTCCGATCTTGGTGAGGACGCCCGGCTTGCCGCCGGCGATGGCGCGGTACAGATGCGTGAGCACCCCCTGCGGCAGGTTGAACGCATCGCACTGCTCGGCGAGTGCCATGTCGGCCAGCCGCGTGGCGGAGCGCCAATGGCCGCCCACCACGCATCGCGTCATGCCCGGATTGCCGAAGTGGTTGACGCCGCGCGTGGCGCGATCGCCCTGCCCGGCGGAGTAAACCAACGTCAGATCGCGCGGCTCGCCGGTTGCCAGGAAACGACGTTCCAGCGCATGCGTGACGGCCTCGGCGTGGCCGGCGCCGACAAACCCCGCGCACGCGACCGTCCACCCAGGCTGCACCAGCCGGGCGGCTTCGTCGGCTGTGATGACTTGCATGTCTCCTCCGTCCTTGTTTGTTGTGTTGATGTCGGCGGCGCTAATACTGCGCCGCGCGCCCGCTGATGATGACGCCCAGCCGTACCACCTGGTAGGCGAACCAGTCGGCCAGGCGCCACCACCAGCGCCGCGCTGCGTGCGCGTCGGCCAGCACGCAGCGCCCGTGCTGCGCGATGGCCGCTTCGAGCGCGGCGCGCAACTCGTTGGCCACGGTGGCATCCCAGACCACCACGTTGGCCTCGCGCGCGAGCAGCAGGCTGAACGGGTCGATGTTGCTTGAGCCGACGGTCGCCCAGCGCTCGTCCACCACCGCCACCTTGGCGTGCAGGAAGCTGGCGGTGTATTCGTGGATCTCCACGCCGTCACGCAGCAGCATGTGATACAGCGAGCGCGTCGCGTAATGCTGCAGCCGGTATTCGACCTGGCCCTGCAGCAGCAGGCGCACGCGCACGCCCCTGTGCCGGCAGGCAGCCAGCGCGCGCATGAACCGCACGCCCGGCAGGAAATACGCGTTGGCGATGATCACCTCGTGTCGCGCCGTGCCCAGCGCGCGCAGGTATTCGCGCTCGATCGCGCGCCGGTTGCGCACGTTGTCGCGCAGGACCAGCGACGCCAGCACGCTGCCTGGCGCAGGTTCGCTCTCGCGACCGGATGCGCCACGATGACGGGGCCGCGGCGTATCGGTGATCAGCGGAAAATCGGCTGCCACGCCGGTCACGCCCACCTGCCGCATACCGGCGCGCACGCCCATCTGCCACCACAACCGGTCTGCCGTCAGCGCAATCTGCGCCACCAGCGGCCCGCGCACACGGACCGCAAAGTCATACCGCGGCCCCAGCGATGCATCGTCGAACGGCGCATGGTTGAGATCATCGATGATGTTGATCCCGCCGACGAACGCCACGTCGTCATCCACGACGGCGAGCTTGCGATGCAGGCGCCGCAGGTAGCGACGCTGCAGGCGAAAGCCGCGCACCGGCCGATAAACGCGCCACGTCACGCCCGCTGCGTCGAGCATCGCTGCGAGGTCGGGCGGCAGCGTTCCGGTTCCGAACCCGTCGATGGTCAAATGGACTTCGACGCCCCGCCGTGCAGCCCGCGCGAGCGCTTCTGTCACGCTGCGCCCGGCCGCATCGTCGGCGTAGATATACGTTTCGATCGCGACGCGGCGCGTGGCGCGATCGATCGCTTCGATCAGCGCGGGGAAGAATTCGCCGCCGCCGCACAGGAGGTCGACGTTGTTGCCCGGCAGGGGCTTACCCCGCCGCCATTCCGAACGCAGCGGCCCGGCATCATGCTGGCCCTTCATGGACGCGCCAGTTCTGCCAGCAGTGGCACGTGGTCGGAGCGCTGCGCCCATTCACGGCCGGTCAGCGCATGCGCGCGTTCGACCTCGAAGCCGCGCACGTAGATGCGGTCGAGCCGCAGCCAGGGCAGATGGCTGGGAAAGGTGCGCACGGGCCGCGCATCGGCGGCCTTGTCGGCCACTTCAACGGCGCCCAGGGCCTGGCAGATGACACGGTCGAGACGGTTGTTCCAGTCGTTGAAATCGCCTGCCACCACGAGCGGCGCTTCTTTCGGCACCACGGCGCGCACGCGTTCGATCAGCGCCTCGGCCTGGCGCTGGCGGCTGCGTGCAAACAGGCCGAAGTGCGCGCACAGCAGATGCACGTCACCGAAGCCGAGATCGGTGACGGCGTGCAGCAGCCCGCGCTGCTCGAAGCGGTGGTCCGAGATGTCGAGGTTCTCCGACAGCAGGATCGGAAAGCGCGACAGGATGGCATTGCCGTGGTGCCCATACTCATACACGGCATTGCGGCCGTAGACCGTGTGCGGATACACATCGGTCGCGAGGTAGCGCAGCTGCGTGTAATTCGGGTCGAACAGTTCGGCGGCGACGAGGCGGTCGTTGCGGTCCTGCACTTCCTGCAGGAAGACGATGTCGGCGTCCATGGTGTGCAGGCCCTGCCGCACGTCATGCACGCGCACGCGGCGCGCGATGCCTGTCACGCCTTTGTGGATGTTGTAGGTGGCGACGCGCAGACGCAGCATGTCACACCTGATCCTTGACGAGCGCGGCCCGCCGCGCGGTGTAGGCAGCCAGCCGTTCCGGAAGCTGAAGGATGGCCTCGGCGTTGCTGCGCGAGAAGCAGCGCGCGGCGGCGTCTTCGTAGGGCAGCCATTCGGCCTGCAGGTGCTCACGCGGCGAGAGCCGGACCGGCACCTTCCCGCTCACCAGCAGCCCGAACCAATGCTCGGTATTGCGCGTGACGCCCGGCGCGTAGCGGTGCCGCCAGTGCGGGTAGATCTCGTATTCGATGTGGTGGCCCCAGTCGATCAGATGGTGCCCGGCCGCATCGATGCCGGTTTCCTCCAGCACCTCGCGGCGGGCGGTCTCGGCCAGGGGCTCGTCCAGCGCGTCGCAGCTGCCGGTGACCGACTGCCAGAAGCCCGGGTGGTCCGCCCGCTCCATCACCAACACATGCAGGTCGGGCGTGTGGATGACGACGAGGACGGAAACGGGAATCTTGTGCGGCATGTCAAGGGCGTTGCGGTGCACGGCGCGAACGCGCCGCAGGGCCATAGCTTACCGCAGCCAGAAGCGTGCCACCCTGACGGTCAGCGCGCCGTGGCAATCAGGCGGCTGACGAAGGGCCTTGGCCGGCACGTGCCCTGGCCAGCCACAATGCCGTGTCGTCCGCCGCGGTTTCGTGGCCAAGCTCGCGGCGTGCCGCGGCCAGCAGCGGATCGAGGGCCGCCGCGTAGTCTTCCGCGGCCCGCTGCGACTGGGCCCACAGCGCCTCGGCGCGGTCGGCAAGCTGTTGCCGCAGCGCGGCAAGCTGCGCGGTGAGCTCACGCTCGCGATTGCCCAGCACGTTGAACTTCTGGATAAGGAAACGCTGCACGTCGGTCTGTTCCGATTGCGCATTGGCCTGCTCGAAGCGCTCCACGATCACGGATGTTTCACGTTCGATACGATGCAGCTCGCCGGTGCCGTCGCGTTCGGCGGTTTCCAGCGCCTGGACGGCACGGCGCTCGGCGAGCAGGGCGCGCGCATGGTCGGCAAACCGCCGTTCGGCGGCGAGGTAGGCCTCGGCCAGCGGCCGCGGCGTGTCGTACACCATCGGATGCACAGGCGAATCGGGTGCGACGGCGGGCAGCGCCGTATCGGGCAGGCGAAGATTGGCGACGGCATGCAGCCACTGCATGCGCTCGGCGGATTGAAGGCTCAAGGCCCGCATCGCCTGTGCCAGCGCCGTGGAAGGGCCGGAGGGCATCGTGCCGGCCGGATGTGCGCCCTGCGCCGCTGCAGCAATGTCGGGGACACATGCGGCGACGGTCGTGGCGACAGCCTCGGTCATCGCCATGGCAGCGCGACGTGTGGCGCGGCGCAGTTCGACCCAGGCCAGCGTCATCATCACGAGTGCGGCTACCAGCCAGGTGAGCAGAAGTTCAGCATGCGCGGCCGCCCATACGCGCACAAAATCGACGAATTCCATCAGAACGGTCTCCTTTCGTTGTCACCCCGCGTGACTGCAACAAAAAGAGTGCGTTCAGCATGCAATGTTCCCGCGTCGGCACCGCACAAAGAACGAACCGCGCCGCCCTTGCGGGCTGGCGCGGTTGCCTTGAGGTGAAAGCCCGCGGGCAGTCAGGCGGTCGTTGCGGCCGTCGGCGCAGCTACCTTGCCCTCGGCGGCACGCAGGCGGATGTGCAGTTCGCGCAGTTGCTTCTCGTCGACCGGGCTCGGGGCCTGCGTGAGCAGATCCTGCGCACGCTGCGTCTTCGGGAAGGCAATGACATCGCGGATCGAATCGGCGCCGGCCATCATCGTGACGATGCGGTCCAGGCCGAACGCGATGCCACCATGCGGAGGCGCGCCATATTGCAGCGCATCCAGCAGGAAGCCAAACTTGGCACGCGCCTCTTCCTCGCCGATCTTCAGGGCACGGAAGACCTTGCTCTGGACTTCCTCCTGGAAGATCCGCACCGAGCCGCCACCGATTTCCCAACCGTTGAGGACCATGTCGTAGGCCTTGGCCAGGCACTTGCCCGGATCGGTCTCGAGGTATTCGAGATGCTCGTCCTTCGGGCTCGTGAACGGATGGTGCATCGCCACCCAGCGCGCGTCCTCCTCGTCGTACTCGAACATCGGGAAGTCCACCACCCACAGCGGCTTCCAGGCGTCTTCGAACAGGCCGTTGCTCTTGCCGAACTCCGAGTGGCCGATCTTCAGGCGCAGCGCGCCCATGGCGTCGTTGACGACCTTGGCACGGTCGGCACCGAAGAACAGGATGTCGCCATCCTGTGCGCCGCTGCGCTTCACGATCTCGGCGATGGCGGCGTCGTGCAGGTTCTTCACGATCGGCGATTGCAGGCCGTCGCGGCCCTTGGCCACTTCGTTGACCTTGATCCAGGCCAAGCCCTTGGCACCGTAGATTTCGACGAACTTGGTGTACGCGTCGATATCGCCGCGCGACAGCGAAGCTCCGCCCGGCACGCGCAGTGCGACCACGCGGCCGCCTTCAGCGTTGGCCGGGCCGGAGAACACCTTGAAGTCGACGTCCTTCATGGCGTCGGTCAGCTCGGTGAATTCCAGCTTGACGCGCAGGTCCGGCTTGTCCGAGCCGAAACGGGCCATCGCCTCGCGGAACTCCATCACCGGGAACTTGGCGTCCAGCTCGACCGACATGGTGTTCTTGAACACCGTGCGGATCATCTCCTCGAACAGGTCGCGGATTTCCTGCTCGCCCAGGAACGAGGTCTCGCAGTCGATCTGGGTGAACTCGGGCTGGCGGTCGGCACGCAGGTCTTCGTCGCGGAAGCACTTGGTGATCTGGTAGTAGCGGTCGAAGCCCGACACCATCAGCATCTGCTTGAACAGCTGCGGTGACTGCGGCAGCGCAAAGAACTGACCGGCGTTCACACGCGAGGGCACGAGGTAATCGCGCGCGCCTTCGGGCGTGCTCTTGGTGAGCATCGGCGTTTCGATGTCGATGAAACCCTGCGCATCGAGGTACTTGCGCACTTCCATCGCGACCTTGTAGCGCAGGCGCAGGTTGTACTGCATCTGCGGGCGGCGCAGATCCAGGACGCGGTGCGTCAGGCGCGTGGTTTCCGACAGGTTGTCGTCGTCGAGCTGGAACGGCGGCGTGACGGAGGCATTCAGCACCGTCAGTTCATGGCACAGCACCTCCACCTTGCCGCTGGCCAGGTTGGCGTTCGTGGTGCCTTCCGGGCGGGCGCGCACGACCCCCTTCACCTGCAGGCAGAACTCGTTGCGCACGCCTTCGGCCACCTTGAACATCTCGGGGCGGTCCGGGTCGCAGACGATCTGGACCAGGCCTTCACGGTCGCGCAGGTCGATGAAGATCACCCCGCCGTGGTCGCGGCGGCGGTGCGCCCAGCCCGAGAGCGTGACGCTCTGGCCGAGCAGTTGTTCGGTGACCTGACCGCAGTATTGAGTACGCATTTGCATGTTGTGGTTTTCCGCGAAGCGCGCCGCCAACAGAGCGTCGCGCGTGAAAAGTTGAGGAAGGCTGGCAGGGTGATGCGCGCTGCCGGCCGAATACGTGATCAAGGGGCTGAGACGGCGCCGCCGGCATCGGGCAGCGCGGTCGGATTCGAGGGGTCGCGCGGCGATGCTGCCGGCGACCGGTCCTCCGTCTGTTGAGAGGCATCGGGCGGGTCCATGCGGCGCGGCAACGCTTCAGGCGCCACCACACCCATCGACACGATGTACTTGAGCGCCGCATCCACCGTCATGTCCAGCTCGATGGTATCGGCCTTGGGCATCATCAGGAAGAAGCCCGACGTCGGGTTCGGCGTGGTCGGCACATACACGCTGACGTACTCGCCTTGCAGGTGGTTTTCAACATCCCCGCCAGGGCGGCCGGTCAGGAAGGCGATCGTCCAAGACCCTTCGCGCGGGTACTGCACCAGCAGCGCCTTGCGGAACGCATTGCCGTTGGACGACAGCAGGGTGTCGGACACCTGCTTCACGCTCGAATAGATCGGGCCGACCACCGGAATGCGGCCCACCAGCGCTTCCCACCACGTCACCAGCTTCTGGCCGATGAAATTGTGCGCTGCCACACCGACGATCAGGATGAACGCCAGGGTGAGGATCGCGCCCACACCGGGGATACGCCGGCCGAACAGCTGATCGGGCTGCCAGGCCGACGGCAGCAGCGCCAGGCTCTGGTCCATCGTGCCGATGATGAGTGACAGCACCCACAGCGTGATCGCAAGCGGGACGAGCACCAGAAGACCGGTCAGGAACCACGTCTTGAGTGCGCTGGTTTTTTGTTTCATGGAGTGGCGGGCCGAGAGATGAGCGACGCGTTCAGTGGCACGCGCACGACGTGCCGCAACCGCCGGAGGCCGCCGGGGCGGCGCTGGCAGCCGACGACGCACTCTCCGACGAAGCCGCCGGCGCGGCGGCGTCCGTCTTGGCGCCCGTGCCGGCAGCCGACGTGCCGCCCGAACCGCCGCGGAAATCCGTTACATACCAGCCCGAACCCTTGAGCTGGAAGCCCGCGGCAGTCAGCTGCTTCTTGAATGCCGGCGCACCGCAGGCGGGGCAATCGGTGAGCGGCGCGTCGCTCATCTTCTGCAGCACATCCTTGGCGTGGCCGCAGGCGTCGCATCGATAAGCATAGATCGGCATGGTGTCCTCACCCTGAAACAAACGAAGTCGAGAAAGCGATTGGAGAATATGCCTGCGCAACGCACGAACACGGCGCGGAACGCGCACAGGCTCGCGGAAGATCAGGGCAGACGCGCCGATTGCAAGTACCGGCGCGCAAAGCCTTGAATTATAAACCCTTTCGAGGAAATTCCCGACCGCCCATGCAGAACCGGCGATGGCCACGCGCCATAAAGTGGCACACCGTGCACGCCGCGTGCAACCGCCTCAGCTTTGCGTGGCCGCATTGGTGGTCGGAGCGCGATTCTCGATCCACTGCGGGCCCAGCGAGCCGAGGATCATGGCGCTCAGGCTGGCCAGCAAGCCGACCAACTGTGGCGGAAGCGCCGCATCCGGATGGAACACCTCGCATCCGATCCAGACCGCCAGACCGACGACGATGGCTAGCAGGCCGCCCTGCTTCGTCGCGCGCTTCCAGAACAGGCCGAAGGCCAGTGGCACGAACGCCGCCACCAGTGTGACCTTGTAGGCGCTCTCGACCATATGGAAGATCGACAGGTGCGAATTCAGCGCAAAGAGCGTCACCAGCACGGTGAACGTGAGGACCACGGCCTGCATCACGCGCAGGAAGCGCTTGTCCTCCATGTTCGGGAGCAGCGGGCGCAGCACGTTTTCGGCGAATGTGACCGACGGTGCAAGCAGCGTCGCGCTCGCGCAGCTCTTGATGGCCGAGAGCAGCGCACCGAAGAACATCACCTGCGCAAATACAGGCGCATGCTGCAGCACCAGGTTGGGCAGGATCAGCTGCGAGTCCTTTTCGATGTACTGCTTGACCATCTCGGGGTCGATCAGCGTGGCCGAGTACGCCAGGAACATCGGCACGAACGCGAACATGAAATACAGCACGCCGCCCAGCACCGAAGCGGCTCCGGCAATGCGCTCCGTGCGCGAGGACGTGACGCGCTGGAACACGTCCTGCTGCGGGATCGAGCCGAGCATCATGGTGATCCACGCCGTTGCAAACCCGATGATCTCGATGGGATTGAGCGATGGCCAGAAGGAGAACTTGCCCGAAGCCGCCGCGTGCGCCACCACGGTGCCGACGCCGCCGGCCTGGCCCGACACTTCCCAGCCGATGTACAGCATGCCGATCACGATGATGATCATCTGGATGAAGTCAGTCACCGCCACCGACCACATGCCGCCGAACAACGTGTACACCAGCACGCTGCCCGCGCCGATCATCATGCCCAGCTCCTGCGAGACCGCGCCGTCCGACACCGTATAGAACACCAGGCCGAGCGCCTTGATCTGCGCCGCCACCCAGCCCAGGTACGACACGACAATGCACAGGGTGGTGAGCGTCTCTGCCAGGCGCCCAAAGCGGTTGCGGTAGAAGTCGCCAATGGTGAGCAGGTTCATCCGGTACAGCGGCTTGGCAAAGAACAAGCCCACCAGCACCAGGCACAGCGATGAACCGAACGGGTCCGCCACCACGCCATGGAGGCCGTCCTTGAGGAACTCTGCGGGGATGCCCAGCACGGCTTCGGAACCGAACCAGGTAGCGAACACCGTGGCGGTCACGACATAGAACGGCAGACTGCGTCCGGCCACGGCAAAGTCGGCGGTATTGCGCACGCGCAGCGCGGCCCATAGGCCGATCCCGACCGAAATCACCCAGTAAATAATGACAAACCAGATCAGCATGGCACGCGCGAAAGAGGCTGGAAATCCCATCGGCGGCCAGGGGCGCCGGGCGAAATGGCGGGATTATAGCGATGGGACTGTGCGCCGGGGCATTGGTGCGACCACGAATGCCGGCGTTTTGCTGTTTTTTTACGCAGGGCCCCGCGACGGGCGGCGGCAGGCTTTTTTCGGACCGGCGCCTATGTTGCTTTGCACCAACAGCCAGGCCCGCCGCGTTGCCGTTCAGTCGGCGCGGCGCCGCCAGACCTGCCAGCGCTCACGGCCCGCAAAGACCGGAATCGACTCGGTTTCGGCGATCGGCGTGTCGCTGATGCGTTCGAAGCTCGGCGAGAGCAGCGCGTCCAGTTCGGGCTGCGTGGTCTCGAACGGCGGCCCCTTGGGCACGGCCTCCCTGCCCTCGACCACGGCAAAAAACCCGGCCAGCAAGCCGCCCGGCGGCAGAAGCGCTGCGACCTGCGCGGCGTAGCCGGGCCAGAGCCGGCGCGGCATGGCGCACAGAAACGCGCGTTCGTAAATCCACTGCACCGGACGGCGCGGCGCAAAGCGGAAGAAATCGGCCAGCTCCACCACATCGGCGTGCGGGCCGAGGATGGCCCGGGCGGACGCCACGGCACTCGGTGCAAAATCAATCGCGGTGACCGGCCAGCCGCGCTCGGCGAGCCACCCGGCCTCGTAGGCATTGCCGCAACCGGGAATCAGCGTAGAAAGCGGCGTGGGCTGCGCCTCGCAAAATTGCCGAAACGCGTTTGGCACGCCGCGGGCGTCCCAGGGCGTGTGCTCGCGGCTGAAGCGCTCGTCCCAGAAGGCCGGGTCGGCGGCGTCGCGGGTTTGGAAGACGGGCGGTTCAGCCATGGCAGCGCGAGGATCAGGGATCAATGCCGGGCCAGCCACGCCAACACGTGCGTGGCGATGATGCCGACGGCAAAACCGCCGACGAACAGCAGCGCCGCCGACAGCAAGCGATTGGTGCGCCGCTGTTCGGCCAGCAGCGCAGTCAGCGCCGCCGTCTGCGCATGGCCGTCGTCGCGCGCGTGGCGATCCAGGATCTGGTGCATCAGGCGCGGGAAGTCGGGCAGCTTGTTGGCCCACTGTGGTGCTTCCACCTTCAGGCGGTCGACAAAGCCGCGCCAGCCGACCTGCTCGTGCATCCAGCGTTCGAGGAAGGGCTTGGCGGTCTTCCACAGGTCGAGATCCGGATCGAGCTGGCGGCCGAGGCCTTCCACGTTGAGCAGCGTCTTCTGCAGCAGGACGAGCTGCGGCTGCACCTCCACGTTGAAGCGGCGCGAGGTCTGGAACAAACGCATCAGCACGAGGCCCAGCGAGATCTCGCCGAGCGGCCGGTCGAAATACGGCTCGCAGCACGCGCGGATGGCGCCTTCCAGTTCCTCGACGCGGGTCTCTTCCGGCGCCCAGCCTGACTCGATGTGCAGCACCGCGACGCGATGGTAGTCGCGCTGGAAGAACGCCAGGAAGTTCTGGGCGAGGTAGTTCTTGTCGAACTCCGACAACGCGCCGACGATGCCGAAATCCAGCGCGATATAGCGACCCAGCGTCTCGGGCGCCACACTCACGAGGATGTTGCCGGGGTGCATGTCGGCGTGGAAGAAACCGTCGCGGAAGACCTGCGTGAAGAAGATCTCCACGCCGTCGCGCGCGAGCTTGTGCATGTCCACGCCGGCCGCGCGCAGCTCTTCGGTGTGCGAAATGCGCACGCCGTGCATGCGCTCCATCACAAAGACTTCCGACGTGCACCAGTCCCAGAACACCTCGGGCACCAGCAGCAGATCCGACTTGGCGAAGTTGCGGCGCAGCTGGCTGGCGTTGGCCGCCTCGCGCATCAGGTCCAGCTCGTCGTGCAGGTACTTGTCGAACTCGGCGACGACCTCGCGTGGCTTGAGGCGCTTGGCGTCGGCCCACAGTTTTTCCATCCACGTGGCCAGGTCCCGCATGAGGGCGAGATCGCTGTCGATGACCGGCAACATGCCCGGGCGCAACACCTTGACGGCGACCTCCCGGCCATCGCACGGGCCACCGCGCAACGTCGCGAAATGCACCTGCGCAATCGATGCGCTTGCCACCGGATGATGGTCAAAGCGATGGAACAGCGCCGACAGCGGTTTGCCCAGCGACTTCTCGACGATGGCCGCCGCCACCTTGGGGTCGAACGGCGGCACGCGGTCCTGCAGCTTGGCCAGTTCGTCGGCCACATCGGGCGGCAGCAAGTCACGCCGCGTCGACAGCACCTGCCCGAACTTCACGAAGATCGGACCGAGCTGCTCGAGCGCCAGCCGCAGACGCTCGCCACGCGGGCGCTTCGGCTTGCGGCCGAGCGTCAGCAGCCAGACCAGCGCGCGGATGCGACGGCTCTTGAAACCCGACAGTGCGAGCTGATCCAGCCCGTAGTACAGGATGACGAAGACGATCTTGCCCAGCCGAAGGAGACGCGTCATGCCAATTCACCCCGACGTCGCATCTCGGCTGCGGGGCGCGAACGTGCCTCGAGCCGTTCCAGGCGCTTGGCGAGCCGCGCCTCGGCATCGCGCAGCGCGGCCACGTCGGCGGCAAACTGCGCCAGGCGCGCGTGTCGGACGAGCGTGGGTCGCTCATCGGTCAGGTACGACCCAACCGATTCCGCCAACGAACGGCCGACGCGGGCGGCCTCGATGCGCGCAGCCTGGGCACCGCTCACCATGCGCTGCGCGATCACGTCGCCGAAGACCCGCGACAGATCTTCCGCCGCATCCCAGCGCAGGTTTCGCAGCAGCGTCGAGAGCGCGTTGGCGAACTCCGCTTCACCGTCGATGCGCACATGCTTGAGCACAGCCGCCTGGCCGCCGGTGGCGTAATCGCTGGCCGCGGCTGCAAGCGGCACCACCACCGTCACGGCGGGTTCGACATCGGCCGCCGGCGCGATCACCAGGCCGGCCGCGTCCACCTGCAGCGTGATCGACAGGGGCGCCAGATCAAACTGGGCCGCGCGGCCCGCAAACGGCCGTAGCATCTCCTGGGCCCAAGGCTCCTGACGCAGCAGGTGATTGAGCGCAAGCAGCAACGGCTGCATCAGCACGGACGGAAACGGAGACGAGGAGGCTGTCGATGACATGCAGTGGTGAAACGCAGGAAGCGGGCTAGCCGACGGGCAGCAAAAAGGGCCCGAACCGGTCGGTCGGGCCCTATTTTACGGGCAATGGTGAAACGGCCGTTCGCGCCGCTTCAAGTCGTCACCGCATCACTGCAACTGCTGGATGCCAGCCAGCACCCAGCCGCCGGCACCTTGCGTGGGCTTGGACAGGTTCCACACCTCGGCGAACGGCTGCGCCGGCGCGTTGGCTTCTTCGCGGATCATGCCCGAGAACCGCACGCTGGCCAGGTACTCGCTCGCCTGCGTCTCGATGCCAAGCAACTCCGCCTCGACCGAAATCACGTCGGTCTTGTTCGGCGCGGCACCACGATCGGCCAGATCCATCTTGATCTCGGCAAACATCTCCGGCGTCGTGAACTCGCGGATGTCGTTCAGGTTGCCGGCATCCCATGCGGCCTGCAGGCGGATGAAGTAGACCTTGGCGTTGCGCAGGAACGCCTGCGTGTCGAAATCAGCGGGCACGCCCCACGGCTGCTGCGGTGCGGCAGCGGCAGCGGCAGGCTGCGCGTTGAGCGCCGGCTCGGCGGGGCCGCCCAGGTTCCAGGATTGGGCAGCCGTCGGTGCGCCTGCACCCAGGCCCGACGTGTTGCCGGTGTTCAGCGACGAAGCCACCGGCGTGGAAGCCTGCGGGGCCGGAGCGGAAGATTGCGGCACGTACGGCTCGCGGTCGCCGCCCAGCGACGGGCCACCCGTGGCGTAGGCCGGACCTTGCGGACGGCTGCCGCGCACCTTGCGGATGATCCACATCACCACGAAGGCGATCAGGGCAATCAGGATCAGGTTCGACAGGAATGAGGCGAGGCCAGCGCCCAGACCGAACTTCGACAGCAGATAACCGAGGCCCAGGCCGGCAGCGAGGCCGCCCAGCATACCGCCCCAGTTACGCCCCGGCTTGGCCGCAGGCGCTGCCGGAGCCGGTGCCGCCGGCGACGGCTGCGCCGCCGGTGCCGCCTGCTGCGTGGGCAACGGCGTGGTAGCCGGCGGTGTCTGCTGGCGCTGTGTCACGGTGGACGACTGCTTGCCGACGCTGCGGCTGCCGCCCATGCGCTTGGCGTTGGCGTCCAGCGCCGTGCCAAATGCGAGCGTCGCAACCAGCGCGCCCGCCATCAATTTTCCACCCCAGTGCAAACTCATCGCTGTCTTCTCTCCAATAGGCAGTGACGCCATCAGATGAAGACGTCCATGCCGAATTCAATGTGAAGGATCGTGGCATATCGCCGCAGCGCGCTGCATCGCCCGTCCGGTGGACAACGAAAGCGGCTTAGAGCCGACGGCCAACGTGCAGTGCCACGACCCCCGCCGTCAGATTGAAGTATTCGACCGAGTCCAATCCGGCCCGTTCCATCATCTGCTTGAGCGTTTCCTGGTCCGGGTGCATGCGGATGGACTCCGCCAGATACCGATAGCTCTCGGCGTCGCCCGCCACCTTGCTGCCCAGCCACGGCAGGACCTTGAACGAATACACGTCGTAGGCCTTTTCCAGCGGCTGCCACACCTTCGAGAACTCGAGCACCATGACCTTGCCACCGGGCTTGACCACGCGGCGCATCTCTGCGAGCGCCCGATCCTTATGCGTCATGTTGCGCAAGCCGAATGCCACTGTCACTACGTCGAAGTAAGCATCTGGAAAGGGAATGTGCTCCGCGTCGCACAGCGCGGTCGGAGTCAGGACGCCGGCATCGAGCAGGCGGTCGCGGCCGACGCGCAGCATGGACTCGTTGATGTCGGTCAGCCACACCTCACCGGTGGGGCCTGCCTGGCGCGCGAACGCCTTGGCCAGGTCGCCCGTGCCGCCGGCGATGTCCAGCACCTTGTAGCCGGGGCGTACCGCTGCCTGGGCGATGGTGAACATCTTCCACACGCGGTGCAGGCCGCCGGACATCAGGTCGTTCATCACGTCGTACTTGCTCGCGACGGAATGGAACACGCCGGCGACCTTGCTGGCCTTCTCGCGCTCGTCGACCTGCTGAAATCCGAAGTGGGTTTGGCTCATGACGGAAAAAGAGATGCAGATGCAGCGCGCAGGCGCTGCGAAGTGAATCGGAAATCAGTGGCTGTGCCCGCAGGCGTGCCCGGCGTTCGGTGCCATCGGCGCGTCACGGTCCAGGCCCGCTGCCGCGAGGCGATCGAGATACGCCTGCCACAGCGCGTCTTGTTCTACGCCCAGGCGATACAGGTACGCCCAGTCGTAGATGCCGGAATCGTGGCCGTCGGAGAACAGCGGCCGGATCGCATAGTTGCCGACCGGCTCCACCCCCACGATGCCGACATCGCGCTTGCCGGTCTGCAGCACTTCCTGGCCGGGCCCGTGCCCCTGCACTTCGGCAGACGGCGACAGCACGCGCAGATACTCGAAGGGCAGCCTGAAGTGCTTGCCGTCGGCAAAGGCGATCTCGAGCACGCGCGATTGCGTATGCACCGTGATGCCGGTCGGGTGCGGGGTGTCGGCGGACAGTCCGGCCATGAAAACGTCTCGTTGATTGCGTAAGAACGATGTACTAGGAAGCCGCGAGCGCCACGGGCGCAGGCTCCTCCACGACCCGATAGCTTACCGCAGTCAACAGGTCGCCCTCGGGGATGTAGCGCAGACGGCGATGGTGGAACCGAGCCACGGTGCTGCGGTGCGCCACGCTGACGATCGTCACATCGGGCATCGATTCGAGGAGGAGGCTGTACATGAACGCCTCGGTGTCTTCGTCGAGTGCGCTGGTGGCCTCGTCCAGGAACAGGTAGTCGGGACGCTGCAGCAGCGCGCGCGCAAAGGCCAGGCGCTGCTGTTCGCCCGGCGACAGGCGCAGGCTCCAGTTGCTGACCTCGTCTAGCAGGCCGACCAGCCCTGGCAGACGGCACGCGGTGAGCACCTGCTCCAGGCGCTCGGCGGTGTACTGCGTGGCGAGATCGGGATACGACAGCGCATCGGCCAGCGTGCCCGAGGGCAGGTAGCTGCGCTGCGGCAAGAACAGCACGCGCGCGCCCTCGGGAACCTCGATGCGACCGGTGCCGTACGGCCAGATGCCGGCCACGGCGCGCACGAGCGTGCTTTTGCCGCAGCCGGAGGGGCCGTTGACGAGCACGCGTTCGCTGCGCCCGATCGTCATGTCAAACGGCTCGACGAGCAGGTCTTCGGGTGCGCGGTTCGGCAGGTTCAGCGCGAGGCCGTGGGCCTCGATGGCGGGCACGGCAGCGGTTTCGACCTCGACATCGCGCACCCCGGCTCGGCGTTCCTCTTCCCGCTCGGCGGCGCGGATGGCGCGCTGGAATTCGATCAGACGGTTCGTGGAGGCTTTCCATGTCACCAGCGTGCGGTAGTTGGTGACGAACCACGACATCGCATCCTGCACCTGCCCGAACGCGGTGGCGACCTGCATCATGCCGCCCAGCGTGAGCGTGCCGCCAAAGTAGCGCGGCGCCGAAACCAGAAACGGAAAGATGATGGCGAACTGCGCATAGCCGGAGCTCGCAAACGTGAGACGCCGCGTGTAGTCCATCAACTGGTTCCAGTTGGCACGGATACGCTCGAAACGGCCACGGAGAATGGCTTTTTCGGTCGGCTCGCCGCGGTAGAGCGCGATGCTCTCGCTGTTCTCGCGCACGCGCACGAGCAGGAAGCGGAAGTACGCCTCGTAACGCTCCTGCTGGAACGACAGCCCGATCAGTGGCCGCCCCACGAAGTGGATGATGACCGAGCCCACGATCGAGTACAGCAGCGCAAACCAGACCATGTAGCCCGGAATCACGAAATCGTGCCCCCCCAGACTGAACGCCAGCGGCCCCGACACCGCCCACAGGATGCCGAAGAACGACACCAGCGTGACGGCGGAATTCAGGAAGCCGAGCGCCAGCGTGAGCGTCGCATCGGTGAAGGTGCGCAGGTCATCGGCGATCCGCTGGTCGGGGTTGTCCGCGCTGTGGGTCTGTTCGAGGCGGTAGAACGCCTGCTTGCCGAGCCAGTCGTCGAGGAAGCTGCCGGTGATCCACGTCCGCCAGCGCATCTGCAGCATCATCGAGTAGTACAGCCGCATGATGGAGCCGATGATCAGCAACGCGGCGATCCACGAAAAACGCCCCAGCTGTATCCAGAACTCGCCGTAGTTCTTCTGCTCCAGGGCGTTGTAGAAGAGCCGGTTCCAGTCCGTGAACAGGACGTTCATGTAGACGAGGAACAGGTTCAGGCCGATCACCAGCGCAAGCAGCCCCCAGGCCTTGTGGCGGTCTTCCGAAAACCAGTACGGGCGGATGAGCTTCCACGTCTCGGGCAGGTTCAGCCGGCCGTGGTGGACATTCAGCTCGGCGATGGAATCCTTGCGGGAATCGGCGGTGGCGGCGGTGCGCGGTGTCGTCATGGCGAGGGCTGTGACACGACAGAAAAGGAATCTGACGATCTGCGCGGCCGGCGGGTTCCGCGCAGGACGATGGCGACGCGTAGCCGACGGCGGACGCTCAAACGTCGGCGAGCGCCGATTGCAGGGCGTACGACAGCGCTGGCAGCCTGGCGGTGATGTCTGCCAGGCGCGCGGCATCCGGCTCGCGCTGCGCCGGCCCCCACACGGCTTCTGGAAAGTGCGTGTCCCACCGGTAGCGTGGGATGACGTGCCAGTGGAGGTGCGGCACGAAGTTGCCGAAGCTGGCAAGGTTGATCTTGTCCGGCACCAGCTCGGCGCGCAGCACGCGCTCCACGCGCGCCACGACTTCCATCAGCCAGTGGCGATCGGCGTCGGGCAGGTCGGTCTGCTCGGCGACGTGGTCGTTCCAGATGACGCGGCAAAAGCCCGGAAAGCGCGCATGCTCGACCAGCACCACGCGCGCCCGGGCATTGCGCCAGACGGGCTCGCCGCCATCGGTCTCGCACAATGCGCAGCCGGGCGCCCGTTCGCCGGTCGTCGCAGCCGTCACACCAGAACCCGCTCGATGCCGCCGGCGTTGGCCTGCGCGACGTAGTCCTGCAGCCAGGTTTCACCGAGCACGTGACGCGCCATCTCGACCACGATGTAGTCGGCCTGCACCGAAACATCTTCGGTGTAGCGCGACAGGCCCTGCAGACATGCCGGGCAGCTCGTGAGGATCTTCACGTCGCCGTTGAACGCCTCGCCGCCCTGGCCTGCGGTCTGGCCGAGACTGCGAAGCTTGTCGGCGCCCTTCTGCATCTCTTCTTCCTTGCGGAAGCGGACCTGCGTGGAAATGTCGGGGCGCGAGATCGCCAGCGTGCCCGACTCGCCGCAGCAGCGGTCGTTCTTCTCGATCGCCCGGGTCTGGCCATCGGCGCCGATGTTGCCGCCCATCAGCTGGTTGACCAGCTTGGTGGGGTCCATCGTCTTGATCGGGGTGTGGCAGGGGTCGTGGTACATGTACCGCGTGCCTTGCACACCGTCGATCTTCACGCCCTTCTCCAGCAGGTATTCGTGAATGTCGATGATCCGGCAGCCCGGGAAGATCTTGTCGAATTCATACCCCGCGAGCTGGTCGTAGCAGGTGCCGCAGCTCACCACCACCGTCTTGATGTCGAGGTAGTTGAGCGTGTTGGCCACGCGGTGGAACAGCACGCGGTTGTCGGTGACGATCTTCTCGGCCTTGTCGAACTGGCCAGTGCCGCGCTGCGGATAACCGCAGCACAGGTAGCCCGGCGGCAGCACGGTCTGCACGCCGGCATGCCACAGCATCGCCTGCGTGGCCAGGCCCACCTGCGAGAACAGGCGCTCCGAGCCGCAACCCGGGAAGTAGAAGACCGCCTCGCTATCCGGCGTGGTGACCTTGGGGTTGCGGATGATCGGGACGATCTCGTTGTCCTCGATGTCCAGCAACGCGCGCGCCGTCTTCTTGGGCAGGTTGCCCGGCATCTTCTTGTTGATGAAGTGGATCACCTGCTCGCGCACCGGCGGCCTGCCCACCGTGGCGGGCGGATGCGCGGTCTGCTTCTTGGCGAACTTCTTCAGGATGTCATTGCCCAGACGCTGCGCCTTGTAGCCCCAGTCGAACATCACCTTGCGGGTGAGGTTGATCGTCTCGGGGTTGGTCGCGTTCAGGTAGAACATCGCCGCTGCGGTGCCGGGGTTGAATTTCTTCTGCCCCATCTTGCGCAGCAGGTTGCGCATGTTCATCGACACATCGCCGAAGTCGATCTTGACTGGGCACGGCGTCACGCACTTGTGGCACACGGTACAGTGGTCGCCCACGTCGGCAAACTCTTCCCAGTGCTTGATCGACACGCCGCGGCGCGTCTGTTCTTCGTACAGGAAGGCCTCGATGAGCAGCGACGTGGCGAGGATCTTGTTGCGCGGGCTGTACAGCAGATTGGCGCGCGGCACATGCGTGGCGCACACCGGCTTGCACTTGCCGCAGCGTAGGCAGTCCTTGATCGATTCCGAGATGGCGCCGATGTCGCTCTGCTGCATGATGATCGACTCGTGCCCCATCAGGCCGAACGACGGCGTATAGGCGTTGCGCAAGTCGGCGGCGATCGCCTGCGGGTCGTTGATGTCGCGCAGCAGCTTGCCCTTGTTGAAGCGGCCGTTCGGATCGACGCGGCGCTTGTAGGCGGCGAAGTCCGCGATCTCGTCGTCGGTCAGGAACTCCAGCTTGGTGATGCCGATGCCGTGCTCGCCCGAAATCACACCGTCCAGCGAACGCGCCAGCGTCATGATGCGGGCCACCGCCTTGTGGGCGTCCTGCAGCATGTCGTAGTCATCCGAGTTGACGGGGATGTTGGTGTGCACGTTGCCGTCGCCGGCGTGCATGTGCAGCGCCACGAACACGCGGCCGCGCAGCACCTGCTTGTGGATCGCCTGCGCCTCGTCGAGGATCGGCTTGAACTCGCCGCCGTTGAAGATCTTGCGCAGCTCGGCGCGGATCTCGGCCTTCCACGACACGCGGATCGTGCGGTCCTGCAGCAGGTGGAACAGGTTCGCGTCGGGCTGCGTCTCGAGGCGCTCGTCGATGGTCTGCGCGAGATAGCCGAGCCCGAGGCCGATCAGGCTGGCGCGCACCGTGTTCACCGGCGTGTCGAGATGGTCGAGCAGGTACTGCCAGCGGGCGCGCGTGGCACGCACCAGTTGCTGGGCCTGCTGGACGCGGTCTTCCAGCAGTTCGGCGCTCGGGATCTCGTTGGCGTCGTCGGTGCGGCCCAGCGGCAGGTCGCCGCGCGCGAAGAAGTCCTGCAGCGCGTCGGCCAGCTTGAGCTTGTTTTTGATCGACAGCTCGATGTTGATGCGCTCGATGCCGTCGGTGTACTCGCCCATGCGGTTGAGCGGAATCACCACGTCTTCGTTGATCTTGAAGGCGTTGGTGTGCTTGGCAATCGCGGCCGTGCGCGAGCGGTCGAGCCAGAACTTCTTGCGCGCCTCGGGGCTCACGGCCACGAAGCCTTCGCCGCTCTTGCCGTTGGCCAGGCGGATCACTTCGGAGGTGGCGCGCGCCACGGCGTCATCGTCGTCGCCGACGATGTCACCGATCAATACCATCTTCGGGAACGCGTTGCGCTTGCTCTTGGTGGCGTAGCCCACCGCGCGCAGGTAGCGCTCGTCCAGGTGTTCCAGGCCCGCGAGGATCGCGCCGCCGGGCTTCTTGGTCTCGGCGTCGAGGTAATCCTTGATTTCGACGATGCTCGGGATCGCGTCACGCGCCTGGCCGAAGAACTCCAGGCACACGGTGCGGATCGACTTCGGCATGCGGTGCAGGATCCAGCGCGCGCTGGTGATGATGCCGTCGCAGCCTTCCTTCTGCACGCCAGGCAGGCCGGCCAGGAACTTGTCGGTGACGTCCTTGCCAAGGCCTTCCTTGCGGAACTTGCGGCCTTCGATGGTGAGCGTCTCGGTGCGCAGCAGCTTGGCGCCGAGGGGCGCATTGCCGTCGAACCACTTCAGCTCGAACGTGACGACCGGCGCATCGTGGATCTTGCCGAGGTTGTGATTGAGGCGCTGGACTTCGAGCCAGTTGCCGTCCGGGTCAACCATGCGCCACCAGGCGAGGTTGTCCAGCGCGGTGCCCCACAGCACGGCCTTCTTGCCGCCCGCGTTCATGGCCACGTTGCCGCCGATGCACGAAGCGTCGATCGAGGTCGGGTCCACGGCGAACACGAGGCCGGCCTTTTCCGCCGCATCGGCCACGCGGCGCGTGACCACGCCGGCGCCCGAATAGATGGTCGGCACGGGGTGGTCGACGCCCGGCAGGTCGGTCATCTCGACTGCGTCCAGACGCTCGAGCTTTTCGGTATTGATGACGGCCGAGAACGGCGTGAGCGGCACGGCGCCGCCCGTGTAGCCGGTGCCGCCTCCGCGCGGAATGATGGTCAGCCCGAGCTCGAAGCAGCCCTTGACGATGCCGGCGATCTCTTCTTCCGTGTCGGGCGTGAGCACCACGAACGGGTATTCCACGCGCCAGTCGGTGGCGTCGGTCACGTGCGACACGCGCGACAGGCCGTCGAACTTGATGTTGTCCTTG
>NZ_LWRX01000013.1:0-2778 GCF_001683835.1 Ralstonia sp. RL
ACGGCGGCAGGAACGGCAGCGGCGGCGCCTGGCGCAGCACCGCCCAGACGTTCAAGTCTTCCGGCATGCCGGGAATGAAATCGCGGTAGCGCGTGAGCACTTGTCTGGCCTGGTCGAACGGAAACACGAGCAGGCCGCTGAAGATGTCCGGGCCGACCGGATGCAGCGCGAATTCGAACAGCGTGGCCACGCCGAAATTGCCGCCGCCGCCGCGGATCGCCCAGAACAGGTCAGGCTGCGCATCGGCACTGGTCCGCACGCGCTCGCCGTCGGCGGTGATCAGTTCGGCCGAGATCAGATTGTCCACCGTCAGCCCGTATTTGCGCGTGAGCCAGCCGAAACCGCCGCCCAGGGTGAGGCCGGCCACGCCCGTGGTGGAATTGATGCCGAGCGGCGTAGCCAGCCCGAATTCCTGGGTTTCATGGTCGACGTCGCGCAGCAAGGCGCCCGGCTCGACGAAAACGCGGCGGCGCTCCGGATCGACATGCACGGACTTCATTTGCGACAAGTCGATCACCAGGCCGTCGTCGCACAGCGCATTGCCGGCGATATTGTGGCCGCCGCCGCGCACCGCGAGGCGCAAGCCATGCTCGCGCGCAAACGCGACGCTGCGCCTGACGTCGGCCACCCCGGCGCAGCGCGCAATCAACGCCGGGCGGCGGTCGATCACCGCATTCCAGATCCGGCGCGCCTCCTCGTAGTCCGGCTGTCCGGGCTGCAGCAACTGTCCGCGCAGGCGGGCACGAAAGCCGTCGATCAGTTCGTTTTGCAGATTCGCCATAAGACCCTCCTGATGGGTGATGACAGAGGTCACGGCGCACGCGGCGACGCATGCCCGTTGCCGGGCCGTCATGCATCGACTCGACTGATCGGCCGAATCCGGTACGTGCTCGGCCCTGCTCTCAGCATAGGAATGGCGTCAGCCGGCGCGGCGGGCAGCGATCTGCGCTTTGCGTTCTGTCAAAGAGCGTTGCCGCGTGTCTTGCTGTTGTATTTGGACCAAAACCCGGCGGCTAAGTCGATGCGCGTTGCACGTCCTCAAACCGGCTGCGATACAGGCCGGCAAGATAGATGCATCGGAATACACAATCGCATCGATGTTCTGGACTGCATTCAAACACGCGGCGCCATGCGCGCGCCTGGCATGCCGGGGACTGGCGTTGTGGCTGCCCGCCGCAGCGGCGTGCGCCTTCGGTTTCGACGATGTCGCGGCGCGCGCGAAACAGCTGGCCGCCGCTTCCTATCAGGAACCGCCGAAAAACATTTCCAGGACGCTCGCCAGCCTGAGCTACGACCAGTACCGCGACATCCGCTACCAGCCCGAGCGGGCGTACTGGCGCGGCGCGCGGCTGCCGTTCGAGCTGGCCTTCTTTCACCAGGGACGGGAATTCGACACGCCGGTGCGGGTCCATGAAATCGCCGGCAAGAGCGTGCACGAGATCCGGTTCGACCCGAAAGCCTTTCACTACGGCGCCAACGCGATCACCCAGAAAGACCTGACCGGCCTGAGCTTCGCCGGTTTTCGCGTGCACTATCCGGTCAACACCGCAGCCTACAAGGATGAAGTGCTGGTGTTTCTCGGCGCCAGCTATTTCCGCGCGATCGGCAAGGGGCAGGTGTACGGCCTGTCGGCGCGCGGGCTGGCGATCGATACCGCGCTCCATTCCGGCGAGGAATTCCCGCGCTTCACCGAATTCTGGATCGAACGCCCGCGTCCCGCGGCCAAGACCCTGACGATCTACGCGCTGCTCAATTCGCGCCGCGTCGCCGGCGCCTACCGCTTCGTGCTCAAGCCCGACGGCGAGACGGCCATGGACGTGAAGGCCCGCCTGTACCTGCGCGAGAACGTCGCCAAGCTCGGCATCGCGCCGCTGACCAGCATGTATTTCTTCGGCGAGAACCAGCGCGCGCAGGTCGAGGACTACCGGCCGGAAGTGCACGACTCGGACGGCCTGTCGATCCAGTCCGGGACCGGCGAATGGATCTGGCGCCCGCTGGTCAACCCGCGCCGCCTCCTGGTGACGTCGTTCGCGCTCGACAATCCGCTCGGCTTCGGGCTGATGCAGCGCGACCGCCGCTTCGCCAGCTATGAAGACCTGGAGGCGCGCTACGAGTCGCGGCCCAGCGCCTGGGTCGAGCCCAAGGGCAACTGGGGGCCGGGCCGGGTGGAGCTGGTCCAGATTCCGACGCCCGACGAAACCAACGACAACATCGTCGCCTTCTGGGTCCCCGACAAGCCGCCGCAGCCGGGGCAGCCCTACGACATCGAATACCGGCTGCTGTGGCAGAAGGATGCCGACCGCCGCCCGCCGCTGTCGTGGGTGACGCAGACGCGGCGCGGCCACGGCTGGGTGCGCAAGGCCGACGGCAGCATCGCGCTGTCGGTCGATTTCGAGGGGCCGGCGCTGAAAAAGCTCGCCGCCGGCGAGAAGGTCGAAGCGGTGGTGAGCGCCGACGCCAACGCCAGGCTGCTCGAAGTGAATGCCTACCGCAACGCCGCCAGCGACGGCTGGCGCATGACGGCGCGCCTGGCGCGCAACGACGACAAGAAGCCGGTCGAACTGCGCGCCTATCTGCGAAGTGCCAACCACACCCTGTCCGAAACGTGGAGCTACATCTTGCCCCCCGAATAAGGCGGGAGGCGGCCGAAGCGCACGCCGACACGGCGGCGCTGTGCGAGCGTTACCTGGCCCGGCTGCCGCTCTCGCCCGCTGAACGCAGCGAACTCGTCGCGCGCGTGGCGCAAGCCGCGCCGCGCGCCGGCTTCGCCGCGCTGCA
>NZ_LWRX01000254.1:0-5288 GCF_001683835.1 Ralstonia sp. RL
TAGGGCGGCAATTTTAATTGTCGTTAACCGGCAAATCTAATTGACGTCAGACAATCGTGTTCCAACTGGACCGGACCATCACCGATCCCTCGGAAATGAGAGCGGCATATCAGGGAGTCATTCGCCGCTTCGGCGGCGACGGTTCCTGCAAAGATGCATGTCGCCTCTTCTTCGGCAGCAAGGGCAGCAATCCGATCATTCTTGGGAATATCCTTCCCAGCACTGAACTGGACAAGTTGCTGGTGATGGGGCATGAAGTTCGTATAAGCGATTCAGACGGCGACCCGGACGAAAAGACGGCGCGGGTTCCCGTGACAAATCGCTCTCTGATTTCACTGGAAAGCAATCAACAGGTTCGACTGAAGGAGGGCAGCATGGCAGCTTTGCAAGACCTGAACGGTCGCACTCCTATTCATTGCCCTGTCCATATGGATCGGCATCCAAGCGCGATGGTGGTCGTGAACAAGGGCGGCAAGCGTGGTGTTTATTGCAGCACCTGCGTATCGACCTTCTGGCCCGGAACTTCGGACCGTGTCCAACAACCGCATTATGACTTCAACGCAGTCGCGCATGCAGTACGCCAACTGGCGCACGATGAATTCCCGCACCACCATGATGACCTTTACAACATCGACGATGCAGGCAACCTGATCGAACCGACACCAGAAGAGATCGCAGAATGGCTGCGCTTAATTTCCACACGGACCCACATAGCGTTGTACGACAAATTCCTACCCGAGATTCCGCTTCAGCCCGGCTTGACGCTTATTGGCAGCCGTAAGGGTTCTGGCAAGACCAAACAACTGGAACGGATCAGCTATGAATGTCAAACGCGTGGCCTATCTGTTTTGCTGATCGGGCATCGACAAGCATTGATTCACAGTATGGCCTGCCGCCTTGGTCTAACCTGCTATCTCCACTCTGATGACGGAAAGCTAAAAAACAATCTCCCCAACGACCGCTATGCAATATGCGTGGACAGCATGGGAAAGCTGCTGAAACCCCATGTTCACCGTTATGATGTCGTCATTGTCGATGAGGCCGAACAGGTGCTACGTCACATAACGGCAGCCGACACCCTTAAGAATAAGCGCCGTCATTGCTACCAACTGCTTTGCCATTACCTCAGACAAGCTCAGTCAGTCCTCCTCTGCGACGCAGATCTTGGTGCCATCACTATTGAGGCAATGTATCAAGTCGTTGATAGCAATACACCCTGTCGCTTTTACCTGAACGATTATCGACCGTCTCTCAAGCACTACGACCTGTACGCAGACGACAAGCATTTAATTGCTGACATGCTGGCAGCTATCGGGAACGGCGGGCGGCACTATGTAGCTACCAATTCGAGGCGCAAGGCGAAGGCGTTACATGCCGCAGTCACCACCGCCTACCCTGACAAGAAAGTCGTCCTGGTTACTGCCGAACATGCCGCCGATGCAGCCACACAGCGCTTCATTGACAACATCAAGGCGGAATTTCTGGCCGTGGACGTGGTGATCGCTTCACCGACATTGGGCACCGGCATTGACATCACCTTTGACAACGAGGGGCATGAGATCGATACCGTGTTCGGCTTCTTCGTGTCGCGTGTCAACACTCACTTCGATATCGATCAGCAGTTGGCGCGTGTACGGCATCCCAAGGCAGTCAAAGTCTGGGTGACGCCAGAACGATTCAATTTTGAAACTGACCCGTCTGCCATCGAGGCCGAACTAATCATGTGCCGCAACCTGAACGACATGATCATTGGCTATGAACGGGATCATTTCCCCATCCTCGATCAGTCCTTTCTGAAGGTATATTCTCAGGTCGTAGCAATACAGCGAGCATCCAAGAATGCTTTGCGCCATCATTTTGTGCAGTTGCGTGAGCAAAATGGCTGGAAAGCGAATCTGATTGAGCGATCTGCCGACTCAGCAAAGGAAGGCGCTGCACAGATGAAAGACGCAGAAGCTCTGATCGAAGCCAATCGGGTCAACGCCATCTGCAATGCCGTGCCCATTAGTGAAGAAGAGTACCGCAAGCTCGTGGACATGCAGAAGACCAAGCTCATCATGCCTGCCGATGAATGTTCGATGCGACATTATGAACTGGCGTCGTTCTATCGCACTCTTGTAGATACCAGCTTGATCGAACTTGATGACAACGGCAAGTTCCGTGAACGCATCCGTCTGGCAGAAGCATACTTCGCCCCGCTGACTTTAGCCATCAACCGTAGCCGTCGCTTTGATGATTCCAGCGTCCTTGCTCCAGATGCAGCCCAATTGCCTCTGAAGCGTGAACTGCTACGCGAACTTCTGGCTTCGGCTGGGTTAGCAGATGACAGCACCCCCATCAAATGCGGCGTTTCTTTCAAGCATGCGGACCTGAAACGATTCGTTGTGACGTATAAGCAGAATGCCCGGTGCATTGAAGAACTGTTTGGCCTGACAGTGCGCGATGACCTTGAAAGAAATGCAGTCCAAAGCTTAACCCCTGTTCTGCGTCTGATCGGTCTTTCGCGCAAGAAAACAGCCAATTACAAAATCAATGGCAAGCGAGTGCGTGAATATGAAGTCGATGCCGATTCCGTGAAATTAGTCACCGATATCATCCAGCGTCGCGCCTCTTTTTCTTGATGTGCTAGACCCACGGGAACAACTGATTATTCATCTCTCTATAGTGTTGAGAGGCACCAGTTGTTCCCCATTAATCTTCAGGCTACCAGTCTGCTTGATTCAAAAAATATAACCCCGGTAGAAAGCGGCAGGGGGCTTCCGATATAGGACCAGAACAGGAACTATCCATGCTGCAAATTGAAGTCCTAGGAGCAGTCCTGATCGGTCCTGATGGCCGGTCGAATAAATATCCCTGAATACTGGTGCCTGTTGGACTGAACGAAAGGAAAAGGAATGGACGATCTCGAACACTTGCCACCTAATGTAGTGGCACTCGTTATACGAATCAGGAAAAAATTCGGAACGCCGCCAATGGGTTGGCGATACCCAACGTACAAAGAGGCGATGGAAGAAGACCGTGAACTGGAAGCCAGACGCGAAATCTCGACATGGTTCCGCAAGCTGGAAGCCGATTATTGGAAGATCAACGGCACTTCGATCGGTACGCTTTCGGAAAATTAATATTCACTTGGGAACAGTAGTGTTGTAATGCTGCGGTCGGCCTCGGTGATGATCCACACTTTTTCGCCAGCAATCCGGTATGACGAAAGAATTCGCATACCGCTCGACACGGCCCACTGATTTGCTGCGGCATCTTCCGGCGGTACGTCTCCCCAGTCTCCCCGCACATGCCTGCCCAGGTAAAGGCTGGCGTCAATGCCTTCCCGTTGAAGGTGCATGAAGACGCCGCGTGTCGCGACTATCTGCCCAAGTGGGAACAGTGGCGGTTTTTGCATCAATTGAATGAGAACCGTAATAATGGGTTTTGGTTCTTCGTCGGTCAAGCCCATGGCGGGAGTTCTCCTGTGGCAGCGATCTGCATTTTTTGAGGGCGGAAATAAAGAGAGCCAGGGTTGGATGCCCTGGCTCTCGGTGATGTTATGTGTTCAGTTCGCCAATAAATGGGCGTGCAAATTGAGTCGGTCATGCTCCAAATCGTCTTCTTCGTCGTTTCATATTGATATCTAACTGCCTCGCTTCATGTACTTCGTGTGGTCATGCGGACTGATTTTGCCTACTCCGCTATTTGCGCAGCAAGAAATCAGGGATGTCGAATTCTTCACCTGGATCTCTTGGTGGCTGCGGTTGCTTCGTGGCTGACCGCCAAATGCCTACAAGCCATGACATGTCACCCGATGTGACATTCTTGGATTGAGCTACCGTATCTTTGTGAATGGATTGTGGCGTTCGGCGCTGTTCATATTGCGACGAACTAATCGCAATGCAGTATTTCAACGAATCATATAGCTTGATATCTGCGTCGGTTCGGCAGAGGTATACATTCCTCTTACACTGATCGCAGTATCGAACGCCCTCAACGTAAGATTTGCGTAGCTCGTCCCATTTCTTTGGGCACACAAATTCAAAATCGCTCTCCGTGCAGTTATCAATGAGTGAATCCATTATTGTGAAGTTCAGACGATACTTGTTTTCCATCAATTAATAAATTCGCCATGCAACATCATTTAGCTACGGCGGCCACGCAACTTCTGATCAATGCCATAAATTGAAATGGCGTTCAAACCTGGGAAAGAAAACGTAATAGGCATCGAACACCAAGTAGATGCGGTGATAACAAAGCTGGCTCTCAGAAAACTTTCCGCCGTTATCTTGATTCAAGATGTCCGCAGTCCGTTTTGGCGTTATCTGAACGCCGCATAGCCAGACTCCGTAAATGTCGAGTCTAAAAACATATCGACCGGCTGTCTGCAGCCACACCCTGCGAGCTTCGAACAATACACGTTCCACTTCGGTCAAGGCCATGATGTGCTCCTTCCTATTCAATCGATGGAGCGCAAATTAATATCGTTCCTTCACTGCGTGATTTCTTGGTTCGAGATTGCCGCTTGCATCAACACGAGTATTCTCATCCGGGATGTAATCGAGATAGACTTCGCGGCGCATCCCGTGGAAGTCATATGAAACCTTGTACCGGACCGCGAAGAGACGATCTTCAATGCATTTAACAGTTGGCGGAAAAAGCGAATAGGACCGATTACAGCTTGTATGTAGATCGACATAAACATAATC
This sequence comes from Ralstonia sp. RL, assembly GCF_001683835.1. NCBI lineage: Bacteria > Pseudomonadati > Pseudomonadota > Betaproteobacteria > Burkholderiales > Burkholderiaceae > Ralstonia > Ralstonia sp. RL. The sequence continues at coordinate 4,692 of NZ_LWRX01000254.1, forward strand.
CCAATCGACCTTGCCCACTGTTTCTTGTGCATATGCGGTGAACGACGAGCAAAGAAAAATAACAGGCAATAACAATTGAATTTTCAATTGAGCGATTTCCTCATTTGAAGCACCGGGGTCCAGTAGTTGACGAGCTATCACATGAAAAGCCGTCCGAGTTGATTGGCATTGCCGATGCGGCGACCATCCTTGTCATGGGTCGAATTCGACCACGCGCAGTAGCGACCCAGGAATTTTCCGGATGCATCATAGGCAGCAATGTCACCGTTAGTTCGTGCTTCGGTGAATCCGATTTTGCGGCCATACCTGTCGAATAGTGGAGTGCTTGTCATCATTCCCCTCCTCGTTTGCATATGAGCTATTCTATCCAGCCTGTAGGAACCGGGAGCGGAAATTGAACAGCTATCTCGCTAGTTAATGCAACAGCCATATTCCCCTACCTTGTCGGTTAGTCGGAATCTATTGGAGGCTGCATTGCGTCTGTGAACGCGGTCGATAAGAAACGCTTCACGAATTCGCCAATCCCCGGTGCACTGGATTCCCGCTTTCCGGCAATGTTCAGGACTTGAATCGAATGCCTGTTTAGGAATGAAATGA
>NZ_LWRX01000034.1:0-880 GCF_001683835.1 Ralstonia sp. RL
GTACTGCGGATTGGCCGACACCGACGACACCGCCAGTTGCGGGATGCCCGCCTGTGCATAGACGGACGCAATGCGTCATGCCGTCCGGCGCAGGAGGCCGCGCCGGACGGCAAGCGAAGCGTATTACGCCACGTTGTCTTCCACCACCGGCGTGGCGGAGCCGGCCTGCAGCGTGATGCGCGTGCGCTTGGCCAGCGGGTCGGCCGGCTTGGTGCCGTCGCTGTTCAGGGGCTTGACCTTGTTGAACAGGACGGTGAACGCGCCGGGGCTGACGGTCGCCACCGCATAGCCCTGGGCGTTGTGGTCGACATAGGCGAAGTCGGGATTGTTGACGCGCATGACCTGGTCGAAGGTTTCCGGCGTGGCGACCAGCGGCGCCAAGGGCGTATTGCCCGCGCCGTTCTTCAGGTACTGGTAGAACGACGAGCTGCTGATGCCGGCGGTGACGAAATCGACCGCCACCGGCGTGCCGAGCGCCGGATCGGGGTTGTCGCGGATGACGCCGCACTGGAACGCATGCAGGTCGCCGGTGATCGCCACCACGTTGCGGATGTTTTGCTCCTTCAGCCAGGACATCAGTTCCGCGCGGTGCGACGGGTAGCCGTCCCAGCCGTCGGCGTTGACGATGTAGAGCTGGTTGTACGGCGCCGGCGCCAGGTTGCGCATGTCGAGCCACATGCGGTTGAGCGTGACCTCGTTGCCCCACACCTTCCACGCGGCGCCGGAATTCTTCAGCGTGTCCTTCCACCACTGCGTCTGGGTGGTGCCGAGGATGGCCGGCGCGCGCTGCATGGCGGCGGTTTCCTGCGCCTCGGCCTGCGCCAGCAGCGGCTGCGGCACGAAGTAGCGGCTGCCGATCGAATCGTTGCCGTTGATCGGG
>NZ_LWRX01000181.1:0-391 GCF_001683835.1 Ralstonia sp. RL
CGGCGGCGCGTACGCGCTCGTGGTCGGCCAACAGGGCTTGGGCGCGTTGCTCTGCCAGGGCTTGCAGTGGCTGGGGATGCGCGGCGAGGAAATCGAGCGCGGCGCACACCTCGCGTTGCACGGCTTCTGCGGGCAGGTTGCCACTGGGCGTGCATTCGAGCAGGCGGTTCACGCTGTCATCGGCCAGCCATTGCGGATTGGCACGGCCACGCACGGCCAGGGCCACGGTCTCCTCGGCCATCATCTGGAAAGGCTCGCGACGGCGCACGTAGCTGAGCTGATGGCGCAAGCGCAGCAGATAGATCGTGGTGACAACATCGACGTCGTCGGTCAGCGTGGCAGCACAACGGGCGGCCAGCGGACGTTCGCTGCTGAGGGCATCTTCCAGCAA
>NZ_LWRX01000093.1:0-59856 GCF_001683835.1 Ralstonia sp. RL
CGATGTGGCCAAACGGCTCGCGCAGGAACTGGTGGTGCGCGACAAGGTGGACTTTCTTGCCGGCTTCGGCCTCACGCCGGAAGCGCTCGCGGTGGCTCCCATCGCGCAGCAGGCCAAGAAGCCGATGGTCATCTTCAACGCAGCGTCGTCGTCGATCACGACCAAGTCGGACTACGTGACGCGCGTGTCGATGACGCTGCCGCAGATCTCCACGCCGATCGCCTCGTGGGCGCTGAAGAACGGCATTAAGCAGGTCGCCACCGTGGTGGCCGATTACGCGCCCGGCATCGACGCAGAGACGGCCTTCAGGCAGACCTTCACCGCGGGCGGCGGTCAGGTCGTGGAAGCCGTGCGCGTGCCGCTGCGCAATCCGGAATTCGCGCCGTTCATCCAGCGCGTGAAGGATACGAAGCCGCAGGCCGTGTTCGTGTTCCTGCCCGCGGGCGAGCAGGGCGTGGCCTTCATGAAGGGCTTTCGCGAACGCGGGCTCGCGCAGGCCGGCATCAAGGTCATCGCCACCGGCGACCTGACGGACGACCACGTGCTGCCCGCCATGGGCGACTCGACGCTGGGCGTCATCACGTCGTTCCACTACTCCGCGGCACACGATTCCGCGCAGAATAAGACGTTCCTGAAGGCCTTCGCCGACGCGAACCCGGGCGCCGGCCGGCCGAACTTCATGGCGGTGGCCGCGTATGACGGCATCGGCGCGATCTACAACGTCATCAACAAGCTGGGCGGCAAGATCGAGGGGGAAAAGGCCATGGCCGCCTTCAAGGGCATGAAGATCGACAGCCCGCGCGGGCCCATCACCATTGACCCCGCCACGCGCGACGTCGTGCAGACGGTCTACATCCGCAAGGTCGAAAAGGTCGGCAACGAGCTCTACAACGTCGAATTCGACAAGTTCGCCGACGTGAAGGACCCGGGCAAGTAACGCTACGCCACCGACACGAGCCGTTGCAGCAACTGCGCGTCGGCCAGCAGTTCCGCGCTGGCCGATGCGTGCACGATGCGCCCGCGGTCGAGCACCAGCGCGCGCTGCGTGAGTTCCAGCGCCAGGCGGGCGTGCTGCTCCACCACGATCACCGCCATGCCGCCTTCGTCGACCAGCGTGCGGATGGCGCGGCCAAGTTCCTGCACGATGATCGGCGCAAGACCTTCCATCGGCTCATCAAGCAACAGCAACGCCGGATTCGTCACCAGTGCGCGCGCGATGGCCACCATCTGCTGCTCGCCGCCCGAGAGCTGGTTACCCAGATTGCGCCGTCGTTCCTGCAGGCGCGGAAACATCGTGTAGATGCGCGCCACATCCCATGCACCGGGGCGTGCGACGGCGGTCAGATGCTCCTCCACGGTGAGCGATGGAAACATCCAGCGCTCCTGCGGCACCCAGCCAAGCCCCGCCCGGGCACGCTTGTGCGGTGCGACCTTGGCGATGTCCGCGCCCTGCCAACGGATGCGCCCCGCGTGCAGGCGCGTGAAGCCCATCAGCGTGGCGAGCAGCGTGGTCTTGCCGACGCCGTTGCGACCCAGCAGCGCGAGACTGCCGCCGGCTTGCAGCGTGAACGACACATCGTCGAGCACGACGGCGTTGCCGTAGCCGGCGCTCACATTCTCGAACGCGAGCAGTTCAGTCATGCCCGGCCTCCCCCAGGTAGACCTCGCGCACACGCGAGTCGGCGGCAATCTCTTGCGGCGTGCCTTCGGTCAGCACACGGCCACCCACCAGCACGGTGATCCGCTCGGCAAAACGGAAGACAAGGTTCATGTCGTGCTCGATGAAGAGGATGGTGATGTCGCGCGGCAGGCTGGCGATCACTTCGAACAGTTCGGCGCTTTCGCCTGCAGGGATGCCCGCGGCGGGCTCGTCGAGCAGCAGGATGCGCGGCTGCGTGGCCAGCGCCAGGGCGATCTCCACGAGCCGCTGCTTGCCGTACGGCAACGCCTGCGTGGGCGACAGCGCATCGGCGCCCAGCTGAAGGCGGCACAGCAAGGCCATCGCCTCATCACGCGCCTCCTTGTGCGAAGCGACGGTGCGATAGCCGTGCCACGACGCCCCGCTGCGCTCGAAGATGGCGAGCATCACCGACTCCAGCACCGTCAGCCCCGGAAACAGGGTGTTGATCTGGAACGTGCGCGTCAGGCCGCGCTTGACGCGCTGGTGTGCGGGCAGGCGCGTGATGTCTTCGTTGTCGAGCAGAACCTGCCCCGCCGTGGGCGCCAGCGTGCCGGTCAACAGGTTGATGAAGGTGGTCTTGCCGGCACCGTTCGGTCCGATCAACGCGTGGCGCGCGCCGGGGGCGAACGTGAGCGAAATGTCGGCATTGGCCTGGAAGGCGCCCCAGCGTTTGGAGAGGCCGCGTGTGCTGAGCGTCGGCGCGCGCTGCATCATCGGTGGGCTCATGCGGCGCCTGCCTTGCGGGCGCGCCATGCTTTGGCGATCGTGTCCAGCCCGCCCAGGATGCCGCCACGCGCAAACAGCACGATCACCATCAGCAGGAGCCCGATCCAGAACTGCCAATAGACGGGGTTCATGCCGGCCAGCACATCCTGCGCCACCATGAACACCGCCGCGCCGATCAGCGCGCCATACAGCCGGCCCGCGCCGCCGAGCACCAGCATGATCAGCAGTTCCGCCGACCGCGAAAAGCCCAGCGAATCGAGCCCCACGAACTGCGTCGTCTGCGCGAGCAGGCCGCCAGCCACACCGGCAATCGCGGCGCTCACGGTGAAGGCGGCCACCAGCCGCATGCGGACGTTGGCGCCGATTGCCGGCATGCGCTTGGGCCCCTGCTGAATGCCCCGCAGCGACAGCCCGAACGGCGACCGCACCAGCCGCCGCAGGAACACGAACACCAGGAACAGCACGGCCAGGCTGTAGACGTACGCCGTACGACCCTGCAGGTCGAACTCGAAGGCGCCGAGCACCCTGTTCATCGTCACCCCCGAAAGGCCGTCGACACCGCCCGTGAGAAACGCCATCTTGTTGGCGGCCTCATACAGCATCAACCCAATGCCGAGCGTAACCATCAGCCGTGTCAGGTCGTGCCCGCGCACCACGAGGAAGCTCACGCAGAAGCCCGCCAGCGCGGCCACGGCGGCACCGGCGGCCAGCCCGGTCAGGGGTTCGCCCCAATCGTGCGCCGCCAGCAAGCCCGCCGTATACGCGCCAAGCCCAAAGAACCCCGCATGCCCGAGTGACACGATGCCCGCATAGCCGAGCACCAGGTCCAGCGACAACGCGAACAGCCCGACGATCAGCACCTGGCTGCCAAAGACGAGGTAATCCGGAAGCAGGAAGAACACTGCGACGGGCACACACCAGAACGCCAGCTCGAACGGCGACCAGCGCGCATCTGGCAAACCATGGGCCGGTGCGGCCGGCGCCGGCTGCGCGGAGCGCATCAGTTGCTGCAGCACGTTCATGCGCGCCTCCCCAGCAGGCCATTCGGAAACGCCACGAGCAGCACCACCATCAGCCCGTAGATGACGAACGCGCCCACCTCCGGCACGTAGTACTTGCCCGCCACGTCGAAGACGCCGAGCACCAGCGCCGCCAGCAACGTCCCCTTGATGGAGCCCGCACCGCCCACCGCCACCACGAGCAGGAAGTACACCATGTACTTGATCGGGAATGCCGGATCGAGCCCGAGCACGTCGATGCCCAGCCCGCCGCCCAGGCCCGCGAGCCCCGAGCCGAGCGCAAACGTGACCGAAAACACCAGGCTCACATTGATCCCGAGCCCCGCCGACGCCTGCTGATTGTCCACCGACGCCCTCACCTGCGCGCCGAAGCGTGTGCGCTCAATGAGCCACGCCAGCAACGCCGTCAGCACGATGACCACACCGATCAGAAAGAGCCGATAGCGCCCAACTTCCAGCCCGCTGTCCAATACGCGCAGCTGCCCGCGCAGCATCTCCGGCAGTTCCACCGGCTGCTGGGCAGGGCCCCACACGTAGGTCGCGCCGGCCATCGCCATGAACACGAGCGCGATGGAGAACAGCACCTGGTCGAGCGGGCTCGCGCGATAGAGCCGCCGGTACAGCGTGCGCTCCAGCACGAACCCGAAGGCCGCGGTGACGAGGAAAGCGATGGGCAGCGTCGCCAGGAACGGCACGCCGAGGCGGTTCATCAGAACCACGCAGACATAGCCGCCCGCCATGGCAAATGCGCCGTGCGCAAGGTTGATGAAGTGCATCAGGCCCATCGTGACCGACAGGCCGATGCTGATCAGGAACAGCAGGCTGCCGTAGGCCAGCCCGTCGAATAACACACCCAATGCGCTCAGCATGGGCCTCCTCCTTGGGCGTTTCCGGCTCAGCGGCCAGTTTGCCCGGTGTGTCGTGGCGTCTCTCCGGAGACGATTGCCGTTACGCCTTGCCGGCGGCTTCAGCATCCATCTCGGCAAACACCGTCTGCGCGAGCTGGAAGGCATGGTTGGCGGCCGGCACGCCGCAGTAGATGGCGGTCTGCAGCAGCGTCTCCTGGATCTCGTCGCGCGTCACGCCGTTGTTGGCGGCGGCACGCAGGTGCAGGCGCAGCTCGCCGTCGCGGCCCAGCGCCACCATCATGGCGATCGTCAGCAGGCTGCGTGTATGGCGCGGCAGGCCTGGGCGCGTCCAGATCTCGCCCCAGGCATAGCGCGTGATGAGGTCCTGGAACGGTGCGGTGAGCTCGGTCTGGGCAGCGCTCGCGCGGTCGACGTGCGTGTCGCCCAGCACGGCGCGGCGCACCTGCATGCCGGCGGCGTAGCGTTCGCGGTCATCCATGGGCCACCTCGCGCACCACGCCGGTTGTCAGGAAGCTGACAAGCGCTTCGGTATAGCCGTCGGCCTGCTCCCAGTTGGAGAGATGCCCGGCGGCGAGCTGAACGTATTGCGCGCCCGGGACGCCATCGGCGATGGCCTGGGTCTGTGCCGGAGGCGTCGACACATCGTGCGTGCCTCCGATCACCAGCAGCGGCACACGGATGTTCGGTAGTTGCGCGCGCAGATCCGCATCCCGGATCGCTGCGCAGCAGCCGTTGTAACCCGCCGTGGGCGTGGCGAGGAACACCTTCATGAAGCCGTCGATGGCCGCCGGATGGGCCTCGGGGTAGCCCGGAGAAAACCAGCTCATCAGCTTGTCGGTGATGGCCGCCATGCCGCCGCGCTCGACCAGCGCGATGCGGTCGTTCCAGCCTTGCTGCGAACCGATGAGCGGCGCGGTGTTGCTCACGACCATGCGCGGGAAGCGCTCGCCGTGATGCGCGGCCAGCCACAAACCCGTGAGACCGCCCATCGACAGGCCACAGAACAGCGCGAGGTCGATGTCGTAGTGATCGAGCAGCGCCAGCACATCGCCGCCAAGCTGCGCCACGCCGAACGGCGCATCGGGCACGCTGGTCTGGCCATGGCCGCGCTGGTCATAGCGCAGCAGGCGGAAGTGCTGGCGCAGCGCGTCGAGCTGCGGCGCCCACATCCCGAGGCTGGTGCCGAGCGAATTGGACAGCACCAGCACCGGCTTGCCCGCCTCGTGCGTGTCGTCGAGTTCGTGATACAGGCGGACGTTGTCGTGTTCGAGCCAGGGCATGGTGTCTCCGTGGATGCGTATTACGGGTGGCGGCGAGCGTGTTCCGCCAGCACGCGGTCAACGGCCGCGCCCGCGTCGCCAAGATAGTGTGCGGGGTCGAGCAGCGCATCGAGCCGCTGCGGCGCTGCCCCGCCCCAGATGCGCTGCACGTCGGCGTCTTCGGCCAGCACGTCGCGCAGCGTTGTGTGGTTCTGTACCGCCTTGCGGCTGGCCGCTTCGACCACGTGATGGGCCTGCAGGCGGCCAAGGTCTGCGCCCAGCGCAAGCATCACCGCTTCACCGAGGATCAGGCCCTGCGTCAGGTCGAGGTTCGCGCGCATGCGCGCCGTATCGACCTGCAGGCCTTCGATGATGTCCCGCATGCGGTCGAGCGCGCCGGCGGCCAGACATGCCATCTCGCGCAGCGTCGCCCACTGGGCCTGCCAGCCGCCGAGTGCACGTTCGTGTTCCTGCGGCAATGCCGACAGCAGCGTACTCGCCAGCCCGGGCATGCGCGTGGCCGCGGCCAGCACCGTGGCACAGCCGACCGGGTTGCGCTTGTGCGGCATGGTGGAAGACCCGCCCTTGCCCGCGCCTGATGGCTCGGCCGACTCGCCTACTTCGGTCTGCATCATCAAGGAGAGGTCGCGTGCGAAATGGCCCAACGTCCCGACCAGCAACGCGAGCGTGGTACCAATGTCGGCCACGCGATCCTGCTCGCCGTGCCAGGAGAGCGAGGGCAACGGCAGGTCCAGTTCATGCGCCAGCGACTGGGCCACGGCGCGCCCGTGCTCCCCGAGGCTCGCGAGCGTGCCCGCCGCGCCGCCAAACTGCAGCACCGGCACATGCGCACGCAGCGCGGCAAAGCGGTCCTGCGTGCGATGCACGGCCTCCAGCCAGCCGGCCAGCTTGCGGCCGAAGGTCGTCGGCAAGGCCTGCTGCAGCCACGTGCGCGCCACCATCGGCGTATTGCGATGGCGCTGCGCCAGTGCGGCGAGCGCATCGGCAAGCTTTTGCAGATCTGCCTCGATCAGCTCGGCCGACTCGCGCCACTGCAGCATCAGGCCGGTATCGATGATGTCCTGGCTGGTCGCGCCCCAATGGACATAGCGCGCAGCGTCTTCATCATGCTGCGCGACTGCGGCCGTGAGCTGCTTGACCAGCGGAATCGCGAGATTGCCGGCGCTGACAGCCGCATTGCCCAGCGCCTCGAGATCCAGCGTCGCGTTCGCGCACACCGCGCGGATCGGCGCGACGGCATGCGCCGGAATCACGCCCACCGCGCCCTCGGCCTGCGCAAGCGCCGCTTCCACATCGAGCATCGCACGCACAGTGGCCGCATCGGACCATACCGCCAGCATGGCCGGCGTGGAGAACGCGCGATCGAGCAGTCCGCTGGTCATGGCTGCCGCCAGCTCAAACGCGTTCGATCACCAGCGCGATGCCCTGGCCCACGCCGATGCACATCGTGCACAGCGCGTAGCGGCCACCGGTGCGCTGCAGCTGATACATCGCCGTCGTCACCAGGCGCGCACCGCTCATGCCGAGCGGATGACCCAGCGCGATGGCGCCGCCGTTCGGGTTGACGCGCGGGTCGTCGTCACGCAAGCCGAGCTGGCGCATCACCGCCAGGCCCTGCGCGGCAAATGCCTCGTTCAGCTCGATCACGTCCATCTGGTCGATCGTCAGGCCGAGCTGCTTGAGCAGCTTCTGCGAAGCCGGCGCCGGGCCGATGCCCATCACGCGCGGCGGCACACCGGCGGTCGCCATGCCCACAATGCGCGCACGCGGCGTCAGGCCAAAGCGCTTGGCCGATGCCTCATTGGCGAGCAGCAGTGCGCAGGCGCCGTCGTTCACGCCCGACGCGTTGCCGGCGGTGACGGTGCCGTCCGGGCGCACCACGCCCTTGAGCTTGGCGAGCGCTTCCATGCTCGTCGCACGCGGGTGTTCGTCACGGCTGACGACGATGGGGTCCCCCTTCTTCTGCGCAATCGTCACCGGCGTGATTTCCTGCGCGAGCGTGCCGTCTTCCTGCGCACGTGCGGCGCTGGCCTGGCTGCGCAGGGCGAAGCGATCCTGGTCTTCGCGGCCGATGTTGTAGTCGGCGGCGACGTTCTCGGCAGTCTCCGGCATCGAGTCGACGCCGTACTGCGCCTTCATCAGCGGGTTGATGAAGCGCCAGCCGATGGTGGTGTCGTAGATGGCCGCGTCGCGCGAGAAGGCGCTCGTCGCCTTGCCCATCACGAACGGCGCGCGGCTCATGCTCTCCACGCCGCCAGCGATCATCAGGGAGGTTTCGCCCGCGCGGATGGCACGTGCGGCAGTGCCCGTGGCGTCCATGCCGGAGCCGCACAGGCGGTTGATGGTCGAGCCCGGCACGCTGTCCGGCAGGCCTGCCAGCAGCAGCGACATGCGGGCCACGTTGCGGTTGTCTTCGCCTGCCTGGTTGGCGCAGCCGTAGATGACGTCGTCGATCGCGGACCAGTCGACCTGCGGGTTGCGCGCCATCAGCGCCTTGAGCGGCACGGCGCCCAGGTCGTCGGCACGCACGGCGGAGAGGCTGCCGCCGTAACGGCCGATGGGGGTGCGGATGGCGTCGCAGATAAAGGCTTCGGTCATGATGTGTCTGTCTCCAACAATCGTTATGCCTGACGCAGCGGCGCCGCGGTCAATGCCTGCAGTGACGCGAATTCCAGCCCCTCGGCCATCTCGCGCACCACCAGTCCGTCGGGCGTGATGTCGATCACGGCGAGGTCGGTGTAGATGGTATCGACGCAGCCGATGCCCGTCAGCGGATACGTGCACGACGGCACGATCTTGCTCTCGCCGTGCTTGGTCTGGTGCTCCATCATCACGAAGACACGCTTGGCGCCGATAGCCAGGTCCATCGCCCCGCCCACGGCCGGAATCGCGTCCGGTGCGCCGGTGTGCCAGTTGGCCAGGTCCCCAGTGGCCGACACCTGGAAGGCGCCGAGCACGCAGTAGTCGAGATGGCCGCCCCGCATCATGGCAAACGAATCGGCATGATGGAAGAACGACGCCCCCGGCTTGATGGTGACCGGCTGCTTGCCCGCGTTGATGAGGTCTTCGTCTTCCTCGCCGGGGGTAGGCGCCGGGCCCATGCCGAGCAGGCCGTTCTCGGTGTGCAGGATGATTTCCCGGTCGGCCGGCAGCTGGTTGGCCACCAGCGTCGGCAGCCCGATGCCCAGGTTGACGACCGAGCCGTCGGGAATGTCGCGCGCGACGCGAGCGGCGATCTGGTCGCGCGTCCAGCGCTGGATCTTGGCGGTGGCTTCGGTGCTCATGCGGCCTCCCTGGCGGGCTGGGCGGCAGCGATCTGCACGACGCGCTTGACGAAAATGCCGGGCGTGACGATGTGCTCCGGGTCCAGTTCGCCCAGTTCCACGGTTTCGCTGACTTGCGCGATGGTGCACTTGGCCGCCATGGCCATCACCGGGCCGAAATTGCGCGCGGTCTTGCGATAGACGAGATTGCCCCAGCGATCGGCGCGCAGGGCCTTGATGAGTGCGTAATCGGCAGTGAGCGGCAATTCGAACACGTACGGCTTGCCGTCGATGATGCGCGTCTCCTTGCCTTCGGCCAATTGCGTGCCGTACGCGGTCGGGCAGAAGAACCCGCCGATGCCGGCCCCGGCCGCGCGGATGCGCTCGGCCAGGTTGCCCTGCGGCACCAGTTCGAGCTCGATTTCACCCGCGCGGTAGAGCGCGTCGAATACGTACGAATCGGCCTGGCGCGGAAACGAACACACGATCTTGCGCACGCGCCGCGCCTTGAGCAGCGCCGCCAGGCCCGTCTCGCCATTGCCGGCGTTGTTGTTGATGATGGTCAGCTCGCGCGCGCCCTGCGCGATGAGCCCGTCGATGAGTTCGGCAGGCATGCCGGCGGTTCCGAACCCGCCGATCATGATGGTGGCACCGTCGGGAATGTCCGCCAGCGCGGCCTCCACAGACGGACAGAGCTTGTTGATCACGTGACATTCTCCGGCAAGGGTGCCCGCGTTGCGTGCGTGGCACCGCTTGGAGCACCGCCGGGCCGGAATGGGCCCAACCGCAACCGCGCGGCTTGCGAATCTCCTGTTTGAGTGGATCGACACGTGCCTTTGCTATCCGGCCGCGCCTTCTTTTCCGTCGATGTGTTCGCTATACGAACTCACGTTCGATCCAAGAACGAATCTACGCCCGCTGCGTGAGCCGTGTCAAGGCGTACGGATGCCGGTCGCCTGTTCGACTGGCGAAATCCACGCAATGCCAGTAGGCTTGGAGGCACTGAATCCCTTTCGCCTTGTTGCATGTCTGCTGCCGAACTGCCCGCTGAAAAACCCAGCGACTCCTATGTCCAGTCCTTCGCGCGGGGGCTGTCGGTCATCCGCGCGTTCAATGCGGAGCGCCCGACGCAGACGCTCTCCGAAGTGGCGGAGGCCACGGGTCTGACCCGCGCAGGCGCCCGGCGCATCCTGCTCACGCTGGTGAGCCTCGGCTACGTCAGCTTTGAGGGACGCCTGTTCCGCCTCACCCCGAAGATCCTCGACCTTGGCTTCGCCTACCTGACCTCGATGCCGTTCTGGAACCTGGCGGAGCCGGTGATGGAAGAGCTCGTGCAGACCGTGCACGAAAGCTGCTCGGCGTCGGTGCTCGACGGGACCGAGATCGTCTACGTGCTGCGCGTGCCGACGCAGAAGATCATCGCCCTGAACCTGTCGGTCGGCAGCCGGCTGCCGGCATTCTGCACGTCGATGGGGCGGGTGCTGCTGTCGGGCCTGCCCGAAGAGCGGCTCGACATCGTCCTGCGCGAATCCGACCGCCGCCCCCGCACGCAGCGCACCATCACCGAGGTCGACGCCCTGAAGGCCGTCATTGCCGGCGTGCGCGAACAAGGCTGGGCGCTGGTGGACCAGGAACTTGAAGAAGGCCTGATCTCGCTGTCGGCGCCGATCCGCAACCGCGCAGGCGACATCATCGCCGCCATGAACATCAGCGGGCAGGCCAACCGGACCTCGGCCAGGCAGATGACGAAGCAGTTTCTCGGCCCGCTGCAGCAGGCGGCGGAGCGTATTTCGGCGATGGTGCGTGTGCGGACCTGAGCGAAGTGCGAACACAGTCGTCCAGGTGCGCTGCGCGCCTCGCATCCGGGCTGGTTTTTCAATAAAATTGTGGCTCCGTGGGCAAAGAGGATGTCTGTGACTCAACACACCGCCATTCGCACCGGTCTGGATGTGAAAGGTCGCCGCCGCCGAGCCTGTGCTGCGCGCATCCTGACGCTTGCCCTGCCGTTCGCGGCCGGCCCGCTGTGGGCGCAGTCGCCGCCGGCCGGTGGTCTGCTCGAATTGTCGCCGCTGGCCCGCATGCTGGTCGGGGCCGCGACAGGCCGCAGCACCGCCGCCGCCGGTGTGCCCGCACTCACGGGCCCCGCGCGCAATGCCGACCGGGCGCTCACGCAGGCCTGTACCGAAATCAACCGCTTCACCCCCGTCCCGCTCGACCGCGAGACCGCCCTGGCCCAGTGCTCGCTGGCCCAGAAGAAGAATCTCGTCTTCGTCATCACGCTGACGAACTACGCCGCGCATAGCGCCGCGTCGCAGGGTTTCCGGCTGAACTTTGTACCGATCCTGCAGAAGAACATCTGCAACAACGGCGACGTGCGCATCCTGACGCGCCTGGGGCTGAGCCTGATCTACCGCTATCGCGGCAACGACCACGAGATGGTCGGCGACGTGCCGATCAACGAATCGATCTGCGGCACGCTCTAGGGCAGGCGGTCTGCCCCGGGAATCCCCGGATGGAGCCGCATCGCCTGCCATGTCATTAATGGCGGCCAAACCTGTCTGGAGAACATGGCTGTCGTGCCTGCGCCTTTGCCGCGCCAGCCCCGCCGGCCGTTCTTTTCGCGAAGGCCGCTCCCTGCCCATCCACGCACGCCCGACACCCGCTTGTGCGCCCTGTCCCGACCCGCTTGCCAACCCGCCTCTCGTGCTGCCGCCTGGGCTATAGTTGGGCGTTCCACAGCTGTCATATGGTTATCCGGAGTTCGCGCAGCCAACCCGGCTGCATGCCTGTATGCTCGCGGTCGATCTTGATCTGCACGCTGTCACCCACCCAAGTCGTCAAGGAGGAAACACGATGAAAACAGACCGACGTCTGACGCAATTGGCCGGCGCCGCCGTCCTCGCTGCTGCCACGCTGGTCGCCACCACGGCGCATGCCGACCAGCTCGCCGACATCAAGAAGAAAGGCGAACTCGTCTGCGGCGTGCTCGGCACCGACGAGCCGTTCAGCTTCCTGAAGGACCCGATGAGCCGCGAGATCGTCGGCTATGACGTCGACATGTGCGATGCCGTGGCCAAGAGCCTCGGCGTGAAGCCGGTGCTCAAGCAACTGGCCGTGGCCGCGCGCCTGCCCGAGCTGCAGCAAGGCCGCGTCGACCTGCTGGCCGCCTCGCTCACGCACAACCACGAGCGGGAGGCACAGATCGACTTTTCGGTGTCGACCTTCATCACCGGCCAGAAAGCCATGGTCAAGAAGAGCAGCGGCATCACGTCCCTCGCCCAGCTCGATGGCAAGAAGCTGCTGACGGTCAAGGGCTCCACCATGGAAGCCAACATCGCCAAGACCATCAAGAATGCCGATGTCGTGTCGTTCGACAACAGCCCGCAGGCGTTGCTGGCGCTGCAACAAGGCAAGGGGGTGGCTTACGTGAACGACGAGACCACGCTGGTCGGCAACATGGCCAAGATGGGCCCGACGGCCAAGGACTACGCGATCCTGCCGCAGAGCCTGTCGACCGAGCACATGGCGCTGGGCATCCGCAAGGGCGAGGCGGGCTTCAAGAAGCAAGTGGACGACGTGCTGCTCGGCATGGAGAAGAGCGGCGAAGCGCAGAAGCTCTACGACAAGTGGTTCGGGCCCGGCACGAAGATGAACTTCCCGCCGCGCGCCTTCAAGATCTCGACCGACAAGATCGATTAATTGCACGTCGGGCCGCCCAGACGCTGCGCTGGGCGGTATGAGATTCCATGCCCCAATTCGATTTGTCGATGCTGCTCTCGGGGCAGTATCACCAGTGGCTCGTCAGCGGTTTCTTCCTGTCGATCAAGCTGTCGGTGCTGGCCTTCGTGCTGGCGCTGCCGCTTGCCATCGTCGTGGCGCTGCTGCGGCTGGCGCCGGTTGCGCCCTTGCGCGGCATCGGCCAGACGTTCGTCGAGGCCATCCGCAACGTACCGCTGCTCGCCCACATGCTGTTCTGGTATTTCGGCGCGCCGCAGATCCTGCCGGAGTTCATCCGGGACTGGCTCTACAGCATGAACTACGAGGCGGCGAGCGCCGTCATCGCGCTGGTGCTGTATACGGCGGCCTACATGGCGGAGGACATCCGCAGCGGCATCCGCTCGATCCCGAAGGAACAGCTTGAGGCGAGCCGTGCGCTCGGCCTCGGATTCCTGCAATCGATGCGGCTCGTGATCCTGCCGCAATCACTGCGCGTGACGGTGCCGCCGCTGGTCAACCAGACGCTGAACCTCTGGAAGAACTCGAGCATCGCCATGGTCATCGGCGTGGCGGAGCTGATGTACCAGGCGCAGCAGGTGGAAAGCGCGACCTTCCGCGGCTTCGAGGCCTTTGCGTTTGCCACCGCGGCCTATCTGACCATCTCGATCGCGATCACGGTGTTCTCGGCCTGGTACCAGCATCGCTTTCCGGTGAGGACGCTGTAGCCATGCTCGACCTCATCCAGACCTACGGCGTCTATTACCTCGTCGGCCAGTATCCGAACGGGCCGCTGGGCGGGCTGGCGCTGACGTTCCTGCTGGCATCGGCCGGCCTCGTGCTGGCGCTGCCGGTGGGCATCGTGCTGGGCCTGTGCCGCGTGAGCCCGATCGCCGCGCTGCGCGTGCCGGCCACGGCGCTGGTCTACGTGGTGCGCGGCACCCCGCTGCTGATGGTGATCTTCTGGGCGTACTTCCTGCTGCCCACCGTCACCGGGCACCGTACCGACCAGTTCAGCACCATGCTTACCGCGCTGGTGATCTTCGACGGCGCCTACCTGGCGGAGATCGTGCGCGCCGGCATCCAGGGCCTGCCGCGCGGCCAGATGGAAACGGCGCGCTCCCTCGGCCTATCGTACATGCAGGCGATGCGGCTCGTGATCCTGCCGCAGGCGCTGCGCAACATGCTGCCGTCGCTGGTCAACCAGCTTGTCTCCACCATCAAGGAGACGTCGCTGGGCTACATCATCAGCCTGCCCGAG
Organism: Ralstonia sp. RL; assembly: GCF_001683835.1. Classification (NCBI taxonomy): domain Bacteria; kingdom Pseudomonadati; phylum Pseudomonadota; class Betaproteobacteria; order Burkholderiales; family Burkholderiaceae; genus Ralstonia; species Ralstonia sp. RL. The sequence continues at coordinate 13,814 of NZ_LWRX01000093.1, forward strand.
GTATCGTTCGTGGCGGGGCAGATCAGCACCGCCGTGATGGTCAAGTCCGCCGAGGTGTACGGCCTGCTCGGCATCAGCTACTTCGTCATGTGCTTCAGCCTGACGCGCTTGGCGTTCTACCTGGAGCGCCGGCTTGCAGCGCGTGCTCCATCCAAACCATGAACATGATCACGATCGAACACGTCGACAAGTGGTACGGCGATTACCACGCCCTGGTCGACGTCAACGAAACCGTCGCCAAGGGCGAAGTGGTGGTGGTGGTGTGCGGGCCGTCGGGCTCGGGCAAGTCCACGCTCATCCGCACGCTGAACCGGCTCGAAGCGATCCAGAAGGGCCGCATCACCGTCAACGGGCAAGACGTGCACGCGCATGGCGTGAACGTGAACGCACTGCGCAGCGGCATCGGCTTCGTCTTCCAGCAGTTCAACCTGTTCCCGCACCTGACCGTCCTGCAGAACTGCACGCTGGCCCCGGTGCAGCTCAAGCGCATGCAGCCCCAGGAAGCCAAGGACTTTGCGATGGGGCTGCTGGAGCGCGTGGGCCTGCCGCACAAGGCCGGCGCCTATCCGAGCGAACTGTCGGGCGGCCAGCAACAGCGTGTGGCGATTGCCCGCGCGCTGGCGATGAAACCGCCGGTGATGCTGTTTGACGAACCGACTTCCGCCCTCGACCCTGAGATGGTCAACGAGGTGCTGCAGGTGATGAAGGACCTCGCCCGCGACGGCATGACCATGGTCTGCGTCACGCACGAAATGGGCTTCGCGCGCGAGGTGGCCGACCGCGTGTTGTTCATGGACCAGGGCCAGGTACTCGAGCGCGCCACGCCGGAAGACTTCTTCCTGCGGCCGCAGCACCCGCGTGCGCAGCGCTTCCTGGCCGACATCCGCTCGCCGTGGAACGTGCCCGCCTGAACCGGCGCGCCGGCCAGTGAAAAACGGAGGACGATGTCCTCCGTTTTTTGTTGCCTTCAAACCCGTTCACCATCCGTAGCGGGAGACAGGCCGCGCAGCAGGATCGTGGGCAGGCTTACTGGATGGCCTTGTCGTTCGGATGCGCGTACAGCTCCTTCATGCCGGCCGTCATCGGGTAGTTCAGGTTCAGGCCCTTCGGCGGAATCGGCGACAGGAACCACTTCTTGTACAGGTCATTCGCCTTGCCCGACTTCATCAGGTCGGCAATCACGTCGTCGGCCACTTTCTTGAACGCCGGATCGTCCTTGCGCATCATGCAGGCGTAGGTTTCGGTCTGCAGCGGCGTGCCCGTGACCACCCAGTCGTTCTGGTTCTTGGCCTTGGTGCGCTCGCCGTACAGCAGCGGCTCGTCCATCACGAATGCCACGGCGCGGCCCGATTCCAGCGTCAGGAACGCCTGGCCGTGATCCTTCGCCAGGATCAGGTTCATCTTGTCGGCGTCCTTGGCCTCGCCATTCATCTTCTGCAGGATGCGGTCTTCGGTGGTGCCGGCGGTGGTCACCACGGTCTTGCCCTTCAGGTCGGGGAAGTCCTTGATGCCCGAGTCCTTCTTCACCAGCATCAGCATGCCGTAGATGAAGATGTTGTTCGAGAACGCGACCTGCTTCTGGCGCTCCAGGTTGTTGGTGGTCGAGCCGCACTCAAAGTCGATCGTCCCGTTCTGCAGCAGCGAGATGCGGTTCTGCGACGTGATCGGCGTGAGCTTGACCTGCAGCTTCTTGCCCACCGCCTTTTCCACGCCGGCAACGATCATGTTGGAGATCTCCTGCGAATAGCCGGTGATGGTGTTTGCGTCAGCCTGGTACGAGAACGGAATGGACGACTCGCGATAGCCGACCGAGATCACGCCCGATTGCTTGATCTTGGCCAGCGTGTCGCTCGACTGCGCCTGCGCACCGGTGGACAGCGCGGCCAGCGCACCGGCCGCAACCAGCGTCAGGCCAGACAGAATACGTTTGGTCGAATGCAAGGTCTTCATGCTTCCCCTCCTATGGGTGTGTTCGCTCCAGACTACTTGGGTTACCAATTGGCGCGGGCCGGATACGCATCATCGAGCCTGCGCGCTCGGTCTTTTGAATCTCGCTCTTGTGTCACGACGCCAGCGCATACGGCACTGGGGAAACCGCGGGCTTGCGGCCGGCAATCAGATCCGCCAACAAGCCTGCACTGCCCAGCGCCAGCGTAAAGCCCAGCGCTCCGTGACCAACGTTCAACCACAACCCTTCCACCGGCGACGCCCCCACCACGGGCACCCCCGTTGGCGTTGCAGGCCGCATGCCCGCCCACGGCGCCGCATCGGCACCCGCGTCATTGGCACGCATGGCGCCCGGAAACAGCGCGCGCGTTTCGTCATACAGCGTCCGGGCGCGGCGCGTATCCAGCGCTGTCGACCAGCCCACCAGATCGGCCATGCCCGCCACACGCAACGTCTGCCCGATACGGGCATAGACGATCTTGCGCGCGGCATCCGTCACGCTGATCACCGGAGCAACGTCGCCTTCCTCCAACGGCAGGCTGATGCTGTACCCCTTCAGCGGATACAGGCCGGGGTCGATGCGCAATGGACTGAGCAGCCTTGCGCTCGTCACGCCCGCTGCCATCACCACCGCATCGGCAGCAACCTGTTCGCCATCCTCAAGCTTGAGACCACGCACACGGCGGCCTTCCGTCCACAAGGATTGCACGCCGATATTGAAGCGCAGCGTCACGTTCGGCATCTCACGCAGCCGGTTGAACAGGCCGACGCAGAGTTGATGGCAATCGGCCACATCTTCGTCAGGCGTGTAGATGGCACCGACGATCTGGTCGCGCACGCCGGCAAGCGCTGGCTCGTGAGCGATGGTCTCGTCGGGCGACAGCGCGTGCTGCTCACAACCCAACGTGGCCTGATAACCGACCTGCGCGCGGGCCGATTCAAACGCCGCCGCATCGCGGTGCACCACCAGCTTGCCCCGCCGCGCAAAGCTGAACGCCAGGTCCGGCGCCGCCTCGCGCAGCGCTTCCATGCGCGTACGGCTGTAGAACGACAGGGCCAGCAGCTCGCGCGTGGTGCGCTCGGCACGCTCACGATTGCACGCGGCAATGAAGCGCAGGCCCCAGCGCAGCAGCGCCGGGTCGAGCGAGGGCCGCAGGCGCAACGGCGAATCGCGGCGCAGCAGCCAGCCGGGCACATGCGACAGGACGCCGGGGCCTGCCAGCGGCGCCACGTAGCTGTAGCTCAGCTGGCCGCCATTGGCATAGCTGGTGCCCTCGCCCGGCCCGGGATGACGCTCGACCAGGGTGACCTGATGGCCGTCCTGAGCCAGGGCGTAGGCTGTGCTGATGCCGATGATGCCTGCGCCGACGACTGCGATGTGCATGAAGGAGCTGCGAGTTGAGGAGATGGTGCGCAGCTTAAGGAGCGTGGGCGGGGTTGCGCAAATGCGGAGTTGTTGGGGGGGATGTTGTGCGGCTATGGGTCTTTGCCTCGGGATTCCGGGGCGTGTTCGGTGCATCCCCGGTTTCATCCCCTCACTGCAACATAAACGTCTCGTACTCCAACCGCCCAAGCTTCCGATCCAGCATCACCAGGCTCGCCATCACCACCAGCAGCAGCGACACGGCAAACCCATACCCGTACCAGGCCGGCCCAAGCTGGAGTGTGATCCACGTCAGCACGCCGTTGAGCACGACAAACGCCGCGGTCAGGGCGAGCACGACGCGCCGCCGGTCGAGGTAGAAGAAGATGTTCACCACGCCGAGAAAGACGACCTGCAAGCTCGCGGCAATGGTGTCGACATACAGCAGCGGCAGGTACAGCTCCGAAATCTGCAGCACGCGCAGCACCGACGCGCCCACCGCAAACAGCACCAGCGCGGCCATGGCCTGGATCTTCACGATCTCGTACAGGCCCGCGCGGATGGTCTGCACCATCGTGTTGCGCATGTCTTCGATGTGCTCCAGCGATGCCCCGCCCCGCACGGCGTCGTAGAACGCGTCGTAGTACTCGACGAAGTCCGTCTCGATGCGCACGAGGAACACCGCCATGCCGGGAATGATGCCGAGGTACGCCAGGAACACCGGAATGTCATAGATGACCGACGCATTCAGCGGGCCAATCACCTGCTGCCCCGTGCCCGGCGCATACCAGAACATGAACTTGTCGAGCCAGATGCCGAGGTTGTACAGCAACCCGATCAGCATGAGCGACGGGTACGCGAACCGCCGATCGAACACCTCGAACGACAGGAAGCGCCGGCCGCTGAAATTGCGGTAGATGAGCGCGGCCATGCCGATCAGCAGGCACAGTTGCCCCGTGACGAAGCCCAGCAGCAGCCCTTCCAGCCCCAGCCGGTTGAACAGCAGCGCCAGCAGCACCGTGAGCGTGTAGCCGAGCAGGAAGATCCAGACGATCGCCTTGTACTGCTTCATGCCCGACAGGAAGATCACCGCGATCCAGATGTTGGCCATGACCACGAAACCGGCCAGCATCAGCAGCCGGTAGATGGCCGACTGCTGCGCAAACGCAAACAGGATCACCAACAGCCCAAGCCCGCCCGCGACCAGCGTCATCACCAGCGACACGGCGTGGTAGTTCGGCAGGATCAGGTCGTCGCGCTTCTCGAACAGCCGGTCGGACGTGAAGCGCGTGAAGGCAAGCTGCAGCGGCCCGGTCAGGATCAGGCTCACCGCAATCAGGTACGTGACCGACACCTGGAACTGCGTGATGAGCGAGCCCGGAATCACGAACGGCAGGCTGAGAATACCGATCAGCAAGATTCCGACGATGGACAGGATCCACGGCCCGGAACTGATGATGCCGGCGTAAGTGTAGGCGCGCAGCAGCCCGAGCAGGCTGTCGCGCTTGAGCATCTTGCGCAGCTCGAAACCAATGCCGGCCATCAGCGGGCTCCCTCGTGCGGCTTGTTCTGCCGGGCGTGGTGCGGGCACGCCGCCGCGGCAGCAGAAGCGGCCTTGGCACCCGTGTCTGCGGTGTGGTCCGGCAGCGTGCGCAGGTGGTCGTACAGCCCGCGGTAGGCGCCCACCATCATCTCTTGCGTGTAGTAGCGCTCGACGCGGGCGATGCCGGCGGCTTGCGCCTGCTGCCAGCGCGTTTCATCACGCAGCAGCGTCAGGACTTCAGCGGCCAATGCGGCGGGGTCGGCAATGCGGACGACCGCGCCGGCGGCGCCCAGGGCCGCGTCTTCGCCGTCGAGGCCGAACAGCAATTGCCGGCACGACCCGACATCCGTCGTCACGGCCGGCACGCCCGCGGCAAAACCCTCGAGCACCACCAGCGGCAGCGCCTCGCTGATGGAGCTCAGCACCAGTACGCCGACCTTGGGCAGGATGTCGTCGATCTTCTGGAAGCCCAGGAACTTGATGCGATCGCCCAGGCCCAGGCTTTCGGCCAGGCTGTGGCATTCCTGCGCGTATTCCGGGTCTTCGTCTTCGGGGCCGGCGATCCAGCCTTCGGCATCGGGCATCTCGCGGGTGATGGTGAGCATCGCGCGAATGAAGGTCTTCACGTCCTTGATGGGCACCACCCGGCCGATCAGGCACATCACAGGCGGCACGTTTGCCGGGCGCTTCTCGCGCAGCGCGGCCAGGCGCGGCAGGTTGATGCCGTTCGGGATGCTGCGCGTCTTCTCTTCCGGCGCGCCGTCGAGCACCTGACGCCGGCGGTTGCCTTCATACAGCGCGACGATCTCTTCGGCGGCGTCGTAGCAGACGCGGCCCATGGTCTCGAAAAAGCGCACCCAGAGGTCGCGGAAATAGCTGATCTGCGCGATGTCCTTTTCGAAGATGCTGCGGTTGTCGCGGATCCACTGGCTCTGGAACAGGTCGATCTTGCGTTCCTTGGTGTAGATACCGTGCTCCGACACCAGCAGCGGACGCCCGCGCCGGTAGCGCAGCAGCGCGCCCAGGAAGCCCGCATAGCCGGTGGAAACGGTGTGGAACACCTTCACCGGGATGAGGTTCTCGGCAATGCGCACGAGCTGCCACAGCGGCTTGTGCATGATCCGCACGGTCCAGAAGTAATCGGTGAACGACGGGTCGGTGCAGTAGCGCCGGTAGTAGTCCGTCATCATGTCCCAGGCGCGGTGGCTGTAGAGGAACTGCTCCTCGGCAAGCGGTCCGCCGTCGCGCAGGTCGGCGATGGAGGCACGGATCAGCTCGGCCGTCTCTTCCCTGTGCGCGGCAGTGGTGGCGTGGCGCAAGGCATCGTGCAGCTTGCGCGAGCGCTCGAAGGCAGCGGCATCGCCGCCGCTGGCCTGCACCAGCGGCGGCGGCGGGAAGTCGTACAGATAGTGGCACTCGAGGTGCACCACGTTGTCGGGAAGGGCGTAGACGGGCTTGCCGTAATCCTCGCGGCGGCTGCCGATGAAGACAACGGCGAAGCGGATGTCTGGAAATGCCCGGATCATCTGGTTGACCCAGCTCGACACCCCGCCGCTGACGTAGGGGAACGTCCCTTCGAGCAGGAGCGCAACGTCGGCGGACTGGGCGCGTGGGAATTGGTCGTCGCTCATGATGTCCAGTAGCGCAACAGCGGGCGCAGCAACGGCAGCGGCGACCGGCTGGAGAATTGCGCCAGCGCCGCGCGCGCGCCCGCGTAATCGCGGCGCAGGTAGCAGGCCTCGGCCAGGGGCGGCAGCAGGCGGTCGCGCGGGAAGCCGAGCGCCTCGGCGCGGCGCAGGTGAGCCTCGGCCACGTCCGGCTCGCGGCGCGACAGTGCCAGCCGGCCGCGCATGTACCACAGCGCGGCGTTGTCGGGCTGGATGTCGAGCGCGGCGCTGGCGTAGCGCTCGACCTGCTCGGCGGTATAGCGGTACACGTCGCCCTGCACGAGGTTCTGGTAGATCAGCTCCCAGTACAGGTCAGCGAGGCGCTTGTTGATCTCGTAGCGGGCCTCGGGCGTGGCGGCCTCTTCCAGGCGCGGCAGCTCGGTCAGGATTTTCTGCGTGAGCACCTTCTCGGCGTTGTCGAGCATGCCGTAGGCCAGCAGGCGGATGTCGTCCACGGGGTCGGCCAGCAGGTCGCGCAGCACGGGGCTGGCGGTGCGCGTGGGCATCGACTGCATGGCCACCAGGGCGGTCATGCGGCTCTGCACCGGTGCGCGTGCGTTGCCGAGCTGGGCCCGCAGCCGGGCCCCGCCGCCGTGCGTCACGCGCGAGACCAGGTGCGCCACGAAAACGGGCAGCCCCACCTCGGCGATGTCCTTGTCGTCTTCGGGCCGTGGGAACAGCTTGCCCAACAGCAGGCCGCCCAGCACGACCACGCCACCGCCCACCGGCACGAAGAAGGACAGGGCCGCCAGGTAGCCGTACGTCCAGACGAACGGCACGCGATAGCGGCGCGGCAGCAGGCGCCAGGCAGCCAGCCCGATCAGCGCCGCCGCCCCCGCCTGCAGCACCAGGCACGACAGCAGCAGCGCGAGGCTGTTGCCGGCACGCAGTGCCATGGTGACCGCGGCGATCTGCGCCGCGATCCCGCCGAGCGTGAGCTTGAACATGTCGATGTGCCCCTTGGCTCAGCCGTCGAGGTGGCAGCGCGTGAGGAAGCGCTGCAGCGCTTCGCCCGGGTGCTCGCCGGTCACATGCAGCGTCTGCACGCTCACATGCGCGCCTTCGAAATCCACGCCGAACTGCGCGCGCAGGCTGTCTTCGATGCGCACCAGGTACGCCGACACGGCGCCCGCGCCAGACAGCGGCATCAGCGTGATGATGGCGCGGCGCGCCTTGCCGCTGGCCTGCCACACGACATCCAGCGCGCGGCGGCTGCGCACGACGCTCTCGAACAAGGCATCGCTGGCTTCGTCCTGGTCAAAGATGAGCGCCACCACCGACGAATCGATGCCGGTATCGCGATGCAGCCGCGCCAGGCGGCCGAGGTCGAGCGCAAACTCGTACGGCGCATCGGGCACGAGGTCGAGAATCTCCGAGCTGACGGTGAGGTGGCGCACGCCATCGGCGTAATAGCCGAGCAGCACCATCAGGAACTGCAGGTTCTCGTACGACAGCGAGAGGAACGGCATCTGCTGCACGACCACAACGCCGATCAGCTCGTCGGCGCCCGAGAGCACGGGCGCGCACGCCACATAACGCGAGCTGCCTTCGTGGCGCAGTTCGGGCGCCTGCGGATGCGCCAGCGTATGCGTCTCGATGCAGTGGCGGATCAGCGGGTCGTCCGCCACGATCTCGAATGGTGCACCCACGCGCGCCACCGGTTCGGCCTCGATGCGGTTGCCCGTCACGCGCGCCATGGCGGCAACCTCCAGCTGGCAGGCCTGCGCCGTCCATTGCAGGAACGCCACGGCACCGGGCAGTTGCGCGACATCGGCCTGCGCTGTGCCGTCGCCATGCTCGCGCGCGGCCAATGCGATGTTGCGCAGGTGCGTGAGCGTGTCGCGCAGCGTGGTGGGCTTGGCCAGCAAATCGTTTTCCAGGCGCTCGTGCGACAGGCGCAGCAGGAAGTGGTTCTTCGTGAGCGCGGCCAGCCGATCGTTGAGATAACCGTTGACGGTGCGTGCGCGCGAAAGCCGCGCGCCCCAGATGTCGCCAAACTGCCCGCCGATGAGCACCAACATCAGCCCGCCCAGGAAGTACATCCGCGGGAAGCCGCTGGCAGCGGCCGCGTGTCCGTAGAACAGCCACCATGCGCCCAGCACCACCAGCGCGGCCATCGCGCCGAGCAGCGTGCCGTAGCGCAGCGCCAGGATGAGCGGCACCAGCCACATCCACGGAAAACCGTAGCCGAGCAGCAAGGGGTTGTCCGGAACGAACAGCCAGACCAGGCCGATGGCCGCCACCGCGGCGCCCAGCGTTTCGAGCACGGCGGTCGGGCTCGAAGCCGCCGGTGCGATGAGCCGCCCATACCAGGTCGATGCGCCGATGCCCTGCGCGTTGCGGCGGCGCTCGTTAGACCCGACCTGCCCGCGTGCCTGTTGTGCCGCTTCGGTCTTCATCAGCTCCGGCCCAGCGGCGACAGCAACTCGCGCAGCAGCTTCTGCGCCACGGCCGACACGGCGTCGCGGCTCCAGCCCGTGCGGCTGCCGGCGGCGCTCCAGATCACGTTGCCGCTCTGCACGTCGATCACCTGCAGCGTGATCCCCACTGCGGGCTCGCCGTCCACGCCGACCTTGTAGCGCCACTCGTCCACGGCGCCGGTCACGGCGTAGCGGGCCTTTTCGCCACGCGCCCATTCCAGCGCACGTGCCACGGCCTCGCGCTCGGCCGGCTCGAACAGGGACTCGCTATTCAGGCTGGCCGGATACTGCTTGAGGTTGGTGAAGCCGCGCGCCTTCAGCAGGCTGGCGACGATGGTCTCGGCGCGCAGCCCGGCCTGCGGCGTTTCGGTGTAGTTGGCGATGGGCAGCACGACCCACGCATCGGACGCGCTCGTCGCCGGCGCGCGCCCGCTGTCGACGACCGCGCAGGCCGACAGCGCGAGCGCCAGCCCGACGCCCGCAACCGCACCCAGCCAGCGCCGGCGGCCGGCCTTGATCTTGTTGAGCCAGGGTGTCATTGCTTTCTCCGTTGTGTGCTTCATGTCGTTCTTTCCCCGTATGCCTGTTCCTGTGTGTCAGTAAAGCCAGCGGTAGCGCAGCCCGATCTCCGTCATGGGCGACGTGCCCGCGCGCGTGATGGAGGCATGGCTGAACACCAGCGCCAGATGGTCGTTGCCGAAGACGCTGCCGGCCACGCCGAGCTGCACCTGCGTCCCCCACCCTTCGCGATTGTCACGCAGCACCCCGACGTCCATGAACGGCCGCCACGCACGCGTATAGCGCTCAAGATAGTCGGTGCCAAACCCGAACAGCAGTCCGAATTGCGTGAACGAGCGCGGCATGAAGGCATCGGCCTCCAGCGTCGCCCCGCTCGGCAGCAGGCGTCCGAGCAGCGCGCTGGGCGTGCCCGAAGCGTTGTAGCGCGCGTGGGTGCCGACCACGCGGACGGTGTAGTCCGGATACTCCATGCGGAAGCGGTAACCGGCTTCGGCGTCGAAGACCATGCCACTGCCGAGGAACGAGCGATCCTGGCCGTAGAACCGGTTGCCCTCCACACGCGCGCGGATGTACTCGCGCTGCGTGAGGCGCCAGTTGCCGCCGATCGCCACCAGGTCTTTCACGCCGCCCACACGCAGTTGCGTGGTTTCGTTGGCGGGCTGGTTGCGGCCGGCCGACAGCTCGGTACCGAACGGTCCGGCCTGCCCGAGCAGCCCGTCCACCCGGAATGCATAGAACGAGGCCAGGCCCTGGCGCCAGCCGACCGTGCCCTTCCATTGCGTGTCTTGCGTCTGGTACTGCGAGATCCAGTCGACGCTGCGGTCCTGCGCCGGCACCCCGGTGAGCTGCGTGTCGTCGGTCGAGCGCTGGTTGCGCTGGGTCGCGCGCAGCAGCGTGCTGGCGTGGTCGGTCAGACGGATGCCGGCGGCCGCGCTCGTCTCGAAGTACGTGAGCGGCGCCTGCTTGAACCAGGTCTCGCGCGGCTCCAGCGCCTGCGCGTTGGTCAGCAGCGTTTCCCGCACCCGCTGGTGGAGCTGCTCGTCGTCGGGTGCCGTGGACAAGCCTTCGAACGACAGGCGCTGGGCCTCGCCCAGGCGGTCCGTCAGCACATTGGCGTCGATACGGTTGTACAGCGGGATGCGATCGGGCGTGTCGTCGAGCAGGCGATTGAGCGTCTGCAGATCGCGCTCGGCCAGCGCGATGGAGATTTCGGCATAGGCCGGGCGCGTCATGCGGCGGGCGTATTGCTGCAGCAGCCAGGCGCGGGCCAGATCGTTCGCTTCCTGTGACAGTGCCCAGCCCAGCGCGGCCTCCTTGGCGACGGCGGAAACGAGCTGGTCGCTCACGGTGTCGCGCTTGCGCTTGTCGGCCGGGCTTTCGGGCGGCTCGGGCGGCAGCGTATCGATGTCGCCCAGTTCGGATTGGGCCATGGCGGAGCGGCCGCCTTCGCGCGCCTGCTTCGTGGCGCGGCGATCGTCACGCAGCAGCTCGATCAGCAGACGCTGCGACAGGTCGCCCGACGCGAACGTCTGGGCCAGCGCAACACGGCGCGCCCGCAGCTCGGTGCGTGCGTCCTGTTCCAGCGGCACGGCATCGTCCTCGCCCACCGTGACGCGCGTGCCCGTGCGGCGGGCGGCCGGCGCGGCGCCCGACGGCTTGGCGGCGCGCGCGCCATCCGCCTTCCACAGCAGCCACCATGCCTCGCGACGCAGGCCCCAGGCGGCATCGGCCTGACCGGCCATGTCGCGCGCGTCGGCATAGGCTAGCAGCCACAGCGGATCGGTCTGCATCGACCTGCCCTGGCGGCCCAGGAAATGCAGCGCAAGATTGGCATCGAACAGCTGCAGGCCGGCTGCCGCATAGGCGGCCCAGTAGGCGGAGTCGTTCTCGGCCTCGCCACGCCACCGCGCCAGGGCGCGCCTGAGCTCGCCGTTCTGGCCGGAATCCAGCAGGCTCCACAGGTAGGCGGCCTTCACGTCGCTGCCGGCGTCGGGCAGCGAAACACCGCGGCGCAGATCGCGCATGGCGGCATCCCAGCGGCCGCTCAGGCGGTAATACTCGGCGCGCGCTCCGAGCACCCCCGCGGACTGCTCGGCGGCGCGCCGCTGTTCCGGCCTGAGCGACGCCAGCAGCGCGTCGATGCGGCGGAACGCACGCGCCCGCGTGTAGTAGTAGATGGCCTGCTGCAGCTGGGTCATCGTGCCGTCCTTGCGGAAGGCGAGCTCGGCCAGACGGCCGGCGTCGATGGGGCTGCCGTCGTAGAAGTCGATCATCGTCGCCAGGTCATCCGGCTGCACGTTGCCGCCAATCAGCAGCTGGCGATAGGCCTCGCGCGAGAGGTCGTCGCGCTGGTTCAGTCGCGCGAGCTGGGCGAATGTGCGCCAGTAGAGATCGTCCGTCGGCGACGCCACGTTGCGCGCGGCCTGCATGGCGGCAAGCGCCTGCTCGAACCGCACCCGCACGTAGAGCAGGTTCGCGAGCTTGAGCGCATACCCGGCGTTGGGGCCGAATTCCTTCTGCAGGCGCACGTAGGCATCGTAGGCCACGTCGTCCTTGCCGGCGCGTTCGGCCAGCATGGCATAGCGCTCGAGCACAGCCTGGCGATGCGCGCCGCGCGCGATGCCGGTCAGATAGGCCAGCGCCTGCTCCGGCTCGCCCAAGCGCTCATACGCCGCGATGACCTGGTCGAGCAGCTTCATGTCGCCCGGCTGGCGGCTGGCCTCGTAACGCAGGGCGGCCAGATAGGCGTGGTCTTCATTGAGCGCCGGCGCCAGGCGCAGGACGTTCTGCCAGGCTGCATCGTCGCCGCTCGATTGCGCGTAGGCCAGCCAGTACTTGAGCGCCGCCATCGGCTGGCGATCCCATTCGGCCACCTGCGCGGCGCGCTCGGTCCAGATCTTCAGGTCGGGGCGCTGGCGCACGGCCGCTTCTGCCACGCGCAAGGCGTCGCGCAGGTTCCCGCTGCTCAGGAAGACGCGATACGCGAGGTCGTAATCGTCTGCATTGAAGGGGGCAATGCCACGTGCGATGGCCTCGCCCGCCGGACCGGCGCTCTCGGCCACGGTGCGGATGCGCGCGGCATGGCGCTGCGGATGCGAGAGGCCTTGCGGGCCATCCATGAACACCACGTCCGCCAGCGTCGGCAGCGGCTGCGGGCGGCCGGCAAACGTCCACTCGTGCGGCGCCGTGCCCGCCACCAGGGCGGGCTGCCCCTCTGCCCCGCGCCACGACAAATGCAGCAGGCGTCGCGCGTACTGGTCGGCCAGATCCGGCCGGTTGCAGGCCAGGGCCAGGCGCGTGAGAAAGCGCAGCGTTTCGGCATCGTCGAGCAGCGGACCTGCGCGCCGCTGCGCTTCGGCCATGGCGTCGTCGAGCAGGTTGCCGCCCTGCAGGGCCTGCAGGCCGGCGATGAAGTAGCGGCGCTGCGCGTCGATCGACTTGGCCTGGGCCTGCGCGGCAAAGTTGGCCTCCGCCGCGGCGCGATATTCGCCAACGCCGAGCGCGATCTCCGCCGTGCGCGCCTGCCATTGCGACGCGCGGGCGACGTCCTGCCTGGCGAGACGCTGATAGAACTGCACCGCGATCGCGCCCTGATCCAGCGCGCGAGCCTTGGCGGCGAGTACCTCCAGTTCCGGCGCCGTCCACTGGAACCCCTGTGCCTGCTTCAGGAGCCCGCGCAACGCATCTAGCATGGCAAGACGCTGCGGATCGTTCGGCTGCAGCGCATACGCACGCTGTTCGCGGATGGCGATCTCGAGCAAGAGCGCTTCGCGGTCGACCGATGCGTCGTGCAGCGCACGCATGCGGACGAGCATGGCTTCAGCCTCGTCCAGGCGCCCGGTGCGGACGTACTGCGCAGCCAGCACGCTCAGGAACTCGCCATCGTTCGGGCGGACACGCAGCCACGCTTCGAGATACGCCACCGACAGGGCATCGACCTTGCCGCCCTCCAGCAGGCGCGCCTCCAGCCGCTCGCGCGGGAACATCAGCGCGAGCGCCAGCCCTATCAGCGCACCGAGCGCACCGATCAGCCAGGGCGGCAGCAGCCGTTCACGGGGGGGCAGGTCAGCAGACCACATCGACGCGCTGATAAGTCACGGATTGGGCGGCGCCACCGGGCAAGTCGATGCGCAGGCTGTCACCCTGGCCACGGCCGGCGCGGGCGGGTGCGCCGTCGACCTTCACACGGCATGCACCGGCGTTGGCAACGCGCACGAACGGCTTGTAATAGCCCCCCACCTCGAACGAGATGCCGTTGCCGGTGCGCTCGAACCTGCGCACAAACGCGGCGGCCTCGGCAATGTAAGGCAGGCGGGCGGGCTCGGCGGCGGACGTCATGGCAAAGCGCGCGGCACCGTCATCGAGGTGGATGTAGAGGCCGCCGGCGGCCTTGTCATAGCCCGTCACGCCGTGTGCGTCGGCCAGGCGCGGCGTGCCGGGCGCCATCCAGCGCAGCTCGCGCAGGTCACCGTTGCCGCGCACGACCCATTGGTCGCCGTCACGCGCGATCGCCATGTCGCGAAAGTCGAGCACCTTGGCGACGTACTCGGTGGTGTACAGGGGCAGCACGGGCTGCGACAACGCGTAGTCGTAGACCTTCTTCAAGGCCTTGAGCGACGCCAGCTTGGTGCCCGAATACATGTGGTAGTAGATGTTGATGGGCTTGAAGCGATACGGCGTATCGGTCATCTGCAGCGTTTCGATCAGCCGGTCGAAACCGTAGAAGGGACCGGTCCAGTCGTTCGTGTAAACGTTTTCGTTCTGGTTCGGCGCAAACACCTGGTAGGCCCCCGCGCCCTTGTCGATGCCGAGCGGCGCGATCTCCGTCCACGACGGAGAGCTGCGCGTGATGACGGTGTCGCCGCCGTTGATGTTGACCACGCCGGCCTGCCACGCCATGCGCACCGCCACGTCCGGCGGCTGGCAGTCGCCCGACCACTGCAGGATCTTCACGCGCTTGCCCGGCGGCGCAAGGCGTTCGTCGATGTAGCGGATGGAACCGGCAATCTCGCGCTCCAGGCTGAACTTGTAGCCCGGAATGGTCAGCGCGAAGGCCGTGTCGCCACCGCCCGCATCCTTGCCCGGCCCCGCCGATGCAGCGCCCGGCACCGTGCGGCTCCAGTCGAACGGGTGCGAGTAGGTATGCGAGCCGAGCTCGACGTACGGTAGCGCGAACATCTTGCGCGCAACCTCCTCCAGGCGCGGCGAGAGCTTCGGATACAGGCCCGTGGAGCCGACCTCGCCTTCAATCACCGACAGCGTGGTCGGAATGCGGTACTTGTCCCAGATGTCCTGCAGCAGCACCTCGCCCGAATACTCCGGGCCAGGAAACTCGGCGCGCGAAGCAAACCCGTCGCCATCCACGTGAACGAGCATCAGCCGGCGGCCATTCTCGCTCGTCACGTCGGGGATGGGCATGTCGGGCAATGCCAGGGCGCGGCGCAAGAATTCGAGCGGCTGCACGATCCAGCGCGCCTGCTCGAGGGTGTCCATCGAAAACACCGCGTACGGGTTCAGCACATAACCGCCCCACTCGGTGACGGCCGCGGCATCGAACTCGAAATTGCCCGACTTCAGGCGCAACAGCGACTGCCCATGCGCGCCCACCTGGATCGGCTGAGCCTCGCGCCGCTCAGGGCGGGGGGCCATCTCGAAGCCGATCATCTTGTCTTGCGACACCACGGTCAGCGGGCCGGTGGCGCGCCCCGAGACAAGCTGCAGCTTGAGCAGGCTGGCCATGCCCGCATCGGCCGGCATGCCGAACTGGTTCATGAAGGCGATGCGCACGCCGTCTCGGATGCGCTGCCGCACCCATGACGTCAGCGCCCCCACCTGCTTGATCGGGCTCGTATTGACCCACACGACCACGCCAGCGTAGTGGTCGGGCGGCACGTCGGCGGGCAGCGGCTTGTTGATGTCGGCGTATTCGACGTCGTAGCCGAGGAAGTTGAGCGGCATGGCGACAAAGCGCACGCCCTCGCTCGTGTCGATCGTGTTGCGGGGGTCGCGCTCCTGCAGGATCAGCACCTTGCGCGGCAGTACCTCGATGCGGCCCACGCCAATGGTCGACAGCTCCGGATCGGTCACATACGGAATCAAGCCCTGTGCCTTGATGCGCTGGGCCGTCTCGCGTGCGCAGGCGCGGTCGGCGGCGGGGCAATAGTCGATGGAGATGACCGGCAGGTGGTATTCGTCGCGGATCGTGCGCGCCTGGCCCATCAGCCATGCACGGTCGGCGTCGCTCACGTTCCTGTACTGCTTGGCGCCTTGATCCCACCCGCGATACAGCGACTCGAACGCCACGGCGTACGCCTGGCCATGCACCTGCGGAAGGATCTCGAAGCCGCGGTTGAAGATGAGCTTCGCCTCCGGATAGCGCGCCTTGATCGCGCGGATCGTGCGCACCATGCCGGCTTCCTGCGCAGCGCGTGCGGCATCGTCCTTGGCGACGAGCTGGTACGAATCGAGGGTATCGAGGAAGAAGCCCCGGTAACCCTTGTCCCACAGCGGCTTGATGACATGCTCGACATAGAACGCCGGCCACTCGGGCTGGGCCTGGTCGACCACGCGCGAAGCCCACGCGGCGTTGTCGCCCAGCAGCCAGGCCTTCGGCAATGCCTTGTACCACTGCCGCTGCGGCGTCACCTCGCCCACGCTGACATACGCGAACCACTGCGTGTGCGGTGTGTTCCAGCGGGAGGGGTCGAAGCCGTGGTCAGGCTCCACCACGACCACATCGAAGGCGCGCAGCTGCGCCACAGGCGGCTTGTCCCCGTAATACCACGCGATATTCGGCGAGGCGACCGCTGATGACGCAGCGCTGAGCGCACCGGAACCGGAAGTGGCGGTCGCTTGCTGCGCAATCGACACGCAAGGCGTCAGGCTGATCGCAGCCGCGCAAAGCACGGCCCACCGCTTGAGCATCCTTGTTGCATTCCCCCGTTTCCCCCCGGTGCGCCGTTGTAGACGGCTGAGAATCCCCATGAACTGCGACTCCGGTATGCAACTGTGTGCATCGGTTGGGCCGGTCTACGCCGGCACGGAAAATTGACGCTTATGGTTGCGCCTGCCGGAACATCTGCTGAGTTCTCGACCGCCAGCCCAAGATGCAGGCCCCGCAAGGCTTATCGAGACAGTATGTCCGAGAGCGCAAGTATCGCCGATGGTGCGGGCACCGGGCAAACCACTTTTTTGTTGACCGCACCCCCCTCTTTGACATAGACAATTGTTTGCATTGTCGCCAGCGCTGCATCGTTGGGAGCGGTTTGACAAACCAATCGGCGCTGCACCATGATGAGCCGGAGCCACATTCCGCCCGAGCGGGCCATGCTGCAGCGCCGCCCGCCCCCACATCATGTCTGCCTTCACGCTTGTTGCGCTGATGCTGATCAGCGCCTTCTTCTCTGCCTCCGAGATTGCCCTGACGGCCTCGCGCCGTACGCGCCTGCAAACCCTGGCCGACGACGGCGACAACCGCGCCCTGCGCGTGCTGCAGCTGAAGGACATGCCAGGAAACTTCTTTACAGTGGTGCAGATCGGCGTGAATGCCGTCGCCATCCTCGCCGGCATCATCGGTGACAGCCAGGTGTCCGCGCCGCTGGCGGCATGGCTGGGCGACTGGCTGCCGGCCGGGCGCGCCGAACGCATTGCCAACATTGCCGGCTTCATCATCGTCACGGGGCTGTTCATCCTGTTTGCCGACCTGCTGCCCAAGCGCCTGGCGGTGCTCTACCCCGAGCGCTGCGCCATGGGCATCATCGGTCCCATGCAGACATGCCTGCGGGTGCTGCGGCCCATCGTCTGGCTGTTTAACGGCACGGCCGACGTGTTCCTGAAGCTGTTGGGGGTGCCCACGCAGCGGGTGGAACAGATCACCACGGAAGACATCACTGCCATGGTGGGCGCGGGGGCCGAGGCTGGCGTGCTGCGCAAGCACGAGCTTGCCGTGATCGAGAACGTGTTCGAGCTGGAGTCGCGCACCATCACCTCGGTGATGACGGTGCGCGACGAGGTCGTCTATTTCACGGTGGACGAGCCGCTGGAATCCATCAAGAAGAAGATCATCGCGCAGCCGCACGCGGAATACCTCGTCTGCCGCGACGATATCGATTCCGTGCTCGGCTTCATCGCGTCCAAGGACATCCTGCAGCAAATCCTCTCGGAAGAGTCGTCGGCCATGATCCGCAACCTCGGCAAGCACTATGACAAGAACCTGCTGGTGCTGCCCGACACGCTGAACCTGTCGCAGGCGCTCACGCGCTTTCGCGAGATGCACGAGCGCTTTGGCGCGGTGGTGAACGAATACGGGCTGGTGGTGGGCGTGGTCACGCTCGATGACATCGTCGGCGCGGTGATGGGCGACATCCTCTACCTCGGCGAAGACGAACAGATCGTGCGCCGCGACGACGGCTCGTGCCTGATCGACGGCGTCACGCCGCTGGGCGACGTCAAGCGCGCGTTCGACCTGGACGACCTGCCCGGCGAACATCATGTCGAAACGCTTGCCGGGCTGGTCATCTATGCGCTCAAGCGCATTCCGAAGAAGAGCGAGACGGTCGACATCGGGCCGCTGCACATTGAAGTGCTCGACATCGACAACCACCGCATCGATCAGCTGCTCGTCTCGCGCCGCATCGACCCCCCCGCCGGCGCGGCGGCATCGGCATCGTGATCGGCAAACACCTCCTTGGCGGCAAACATGCCGTTGAGCGCCGCCGGAAAGCCGGCATATAGCGCCATCTGCAGGATCGTCTCAGTGATCTCATTTCGCGTGAGGCCCACGTTCAGCCCTGCCGCGATGTGCACCTTCAGCTGCGGCGTCGCGTTGCCCATCGCCGTGAGCGCGGCGATGGTGGCGATCTCGCGCTCGCGCAGCGTCAGGCCGGCACGGCTGTAGATATCGCCAAAGCCGAATTCGACGATATAGCGGCCGAGATCGGGTGAGATGTCGGCCATGGCCTCGACCACGCGTTCGCCGGCCACATCATCGACCTCCTTGAGCTTTTGCCAGCCCCGGGCGTAGCGGTCGTTCTGCGGGTTGGCTTGGTGTGCGGCCTGCGGTGCGGCGTCTGCGATGCGGGTGATCGGGGTCATGCGCTTCCTCTCAATTGGCGTTTAGGTTGGCGAGATGGGGAAGGGGAGCCGCGCACATCATCCGCGCCTTCGATCCGGGCCCGGATGTCGTCGTAGACGACGAGCTTCGCGCGCAGCACGGCCAACGTTTCGGCCCGGGCACGCAGCTCCGCTTCCAGCGCCGCCGCATGCTCTTCCAGCAGGCGCCGGCGCGCCGACACACTCTCCAGGGTATCGCCCTGCCGCCGCAGCGCCGCGTACTGCCGCATCTGCGCAATCGGCATTCCGGTGTCGCGCAGGCGCAGCACGAACGCGAGCCACGACATGTCTTGCGCACGGAACACGCGATGGCCGTTGTCGCGCCGCTGCACGGTGTCGAGCAGCCCGATGCGCTCGTAATAGCGCAGCGTGTGCGTCGACAGGCCCGTGGCCTCGGCAACTTGGGCGATGGTCAGGAAAGTGGTCATGAACGCAGCTTAGGAGTTAGAGCGCACTCTAAGTCAAGCCACTTTAGCGCGATTTTCAGGCCGCCGGGAGAAGCGCTGCGCAGCACCGAGGGCCAGTGCGCCGTTACGCCCGCTTACACCGCGGGAAGAACGCTTACAAACGGCGGTCATCGCGGCCGCAATGCGGGGCGTTTTTGGAGACATGGATCGCAAATGGGACGAGATCCATGTATCTGGAGTCCCGCCACTATCCCGCTTGTTCCGCTCAAGGAGTCTCACATGAAAGTCGCTCAATCCCTGGCCGCCCTGATCGTTGCCGGTGCCTTCGCAGCCCCGGTGTTCGCAGCTGGCACCGCGTCCGCACCGGCCGCCGCACCTGCTTCGGCTCCGGCCGCCACGGCTGCGGCAGCTGATACGGCCTCCGCGCCGAAGGCCGACACCAAGCACGCCAAGAAGAAGCACCACGCACACCAGAAGGCCAAGGCTGCCGCCAAGTCGGAAGCCAAGACCGACGCAGCATCGGCCCCGAAGGCCGCCGAGCCGGCCAAGCAATAAGGCTCGCTTTGCCGTCAGGAACGCCGGGCTCGCCCGGCGTTTTCCATTGGCGCGCGCGGCCGCATCGGTGCTCTACAATGGCGCGCCCTCCACTTCTGCTCGCGCCCTTCCCATGCTGCGTCGTCTCGCATCCTCTGCGTTGCCTGCCTGCCTCGTGACCGCATCGCTGTGCGCGACATCCGCGCGGGCCTCGGTGGCGGATGCGCCTTCATCCGACTGGAGCGTGGCCGTCGGCCCGGCGGTCTACGTGTCGCCCAGATATCCGGGCGCGAAATCGAGCTTCGTGTTTCCGTGGATCGATCAGGAGATCGAGTACAAGCATCGGTTCTTTTCCAAGGGGATGGACTTTGCCGGCGTGTACCTCGCCAACAACGACACGTGGCAGGTGGGCGGCAACTTCCAGTTCGACCCGACGTGGCGCCATGCGCATGACGACGCGCGGCTGAATGGCCTCGGCAATGTCAACGCCACGGTGCGCGCGAAGGCGTTCGCGCAGGTCACAGTGTCGTTCCTCACGCTGTCCACCGATGCGGAGCAGGACATTCTTGGCAATCGCCAAGGGTTGATCGCCAATGCCGATGCCTACGCGAGTGCGCCGGTCGGCCGCTGGCTGTTCAGCCTCGGCACGGGCGTGTCCTGGACGAACGGCCAGTACATGCGCACGTTCTTTGGCGTGGACGATGGGCAGAGCGCGCGTTCGGGCTTGCCCGTCTTCGTGACGCATGCCGGCGTGCGCGACCTGCACGTCAACGCCATCGTCAGCTGCAAGCTCGACGACCGCTGGACGGCCAACGGCTCGGTGACGGTTGCGCGGCTGCGCGGCGATGCGGCCGGCAGCCCCATCACGCAGCGCCGCCAGCAGACCACGGCGATGGCGTCGCTGACGTACCGCTTCCGCTGAATTCCCCGTCGCACGTGTGCGCCCACGCGGCGCAATCGCTTGCGCAACGCACGCCGCGGCTTGCCTCGGCAACGGTTTCACGCGAGCCAATCCGGACATCACACCAGAAGTCGCGCAGCGTGCATCTCACCCAAACGGACCATGCTTCCTTTTCGCAACAGGCATGCACCTGGACTAGCGCAAGTGATCTCGCTTTTTTGATAGTCTGTTCTGCAAGCGGCGATCAACCCGATCGGCGCGTGGGCGGCGAGCGGTGTCCGTCATGAAACCGACAGACGCCCGCAAGACAGGAGGGCTTGACCATGTTGCGGTGGATTGCAAACTGGGCCTTGAACCATGCTCCCTCTCCCGAAAAGCAGGCCGAGCGCGCGCTGAGCGAGTTGCGCATGGAGCTGTACCAGGCAGAGCAGCGCGTGCTCGACGCGCAGATGCACGCCGACTATTACCGCGCGCGCATCACGTTCCTGGAAGACGTCGTCAAGAAGGGCATCGAGCGCGTATCGGACCAGCGCAAGGGCAAGCAGGAAAGCGCGCATGCGCTGCGCGCAGGGCTGAAGTTCACTGCCGAGCTGTGGCGTGAATCGCAGGCACGCGAGCCGCACGCGATCAAGCGGCGCACGGCCATGTCGTTCATCGAGCCGCACGACGCGCAGGCCGACGACTCGCATGCGCCCAAGATCCACCACTTCTCCAAACTGCCAGTCGACTCCCCGTTCGACGACAACGTGAGTGCGTTGCCGTCCAAGCACGCCGCAACCGAGAAGCTGTAGCGCGCGAACTGGCCGCCGATTGCAGTCCGCACTGCCAATTGGCCGGATACGTCGACATGGTGCCGCCTATGGCGCGACCATCGACACGCCGTACTGCGCAAAGATGCGCTGTAGTTCGCCACTCGCGCGCAATGCGTTCAGCGCCTCTTCCAGCGCCTGCGCCAGGGTGCGCTGATCCGCCTTCACCGCCATCCCGATCGCCCACCCGCGCGCAGGCAGCAGCGGCGACTGAAGCTGCGTGACGGCAAAACGCGCGGCAGGCTGGCCCTGTGCCTTGAGCGCGCTTTCATACTGCGCGCGTGTCACCATGGCTGCGACGATCTCGCCCGAGAACAACGCACGCAATGCCGCATCGGCGTCGGCGTAGATCTTCACCTTGTCGCGCAGCAGCCCCTGGCCGGTGGAGAGCAACGCATTGGCGCCGGCCGAGCCGCCCTCGGCACCGGTGGCCTGGCCCACGAGATCGTCGAACCGGCTGACCTGCGGGATGCGTTCACGGTCGTACGCGAGCACGAACTCCTCGCGGTGATACGGCGCGAAGATCAGCACCTGCGGGTTCTCCCGGATGAAGGCGGGGTCCACCGGCACGTGCAGCATGACGTCGGCCGGGCCATAGCCGAGATAGTGTCCGCGCCACACCATGTTGCGCAGATCGTCCGACATGCTGTCGTCGCTGGCGTCAAACGGCAGCAAGGCGGTCGACAAGCCCATCTGCCTGCTCAGCGCACGGGCCAGCGCTACGTCGATCCCCTCGAACTGGTCGCCGACGTTGCCCGAGAACGGCGGCAACCCCTTGTACAGCGCGACCTTCAGGCTGCCGCTCGCGAGGATCTTCGCCATGTCGGCGTGCGCCGGCGCGGCGGCCGCGAAAACGGCGGCCACGGCAACGCACAGGCCGACAAGGCGGCGGCAGACGCGTCCTATGTCCAGCAACGGACGGGGGCTCATGGGCTTCTCCTGGCAGGTGGGCGCCGGTGCACCGCCGGGCACGCCGGCGGGCGGCCAGGCCTCAGTCTTTGACGCGGCGCGATTCGAGATACGTCTTGATGGCCCAGACGGCTTCCTGGCTCAGCACGCCTTCAAACGGCGGCATGTAGACGCGGCCGTCGCGGGTGCGCCCCTTGCGCACCGTCGCCGTGAAGTACTGCGAAACCTCGGCGTAGCAGGCCTCCTTCTTCCTGGCGTCGGCCAGCGACATGCAGTCGGTATCGAGCTTGCGCAGGTCGGGGGCGATGCCGCCGGAGATGGCCTCCAGACCGTGGCAGCGCGCGCAGTTCTGGTTGTACGCAGACGAACCGATGCGCTGCGCCTCGTCGTGCGCGGGCCCCGTGCGGTATGGATTGTCCTGACGCCAGTCGGCGCCGAGTTGCGGTAAGGTGTGCGTGTCCACGGCCTGCGGTGTCACGTCGCCGTGGGCGGTGGCGGTGGCGGGCAGTCCCCCGGCCAGAAGCGCGCAGGCGGAAAGCAGCGCGAACACGTTGCGTGGCGTTTTCAAGAGTGTCTCCTGTGTGTTGTGGAAATGCGTTTTGGAGACATTTCTGCAAAAGCCATACCAAGGTGCTGACGCGGCGATCCGCACAGGCGGCATCGCAAACGGGCTTGCGCCCGACGCCACAGCGGGCATGACACGGGTGCTCAGGAATGCAACACGCTGGCAAGCGTTTTGCTTCATGGCGCAACACTTCCGGCATGCCGACCACCGCAAGCCGGGCGACCCGCTCACAGATGGCGGGCGACTTCAAGGAGACAACCATGACCCACCCCGCGGCAGCCGCCCAGCGCGCCTCCGACAGTGCCCCCGCCACGCCCGGTGAAACGCCGGAACACGATCAGCCCGAGCTGATCGCCCAAGCGCACGAGCGCTCGAAGTCGTATGGCCTGCGCCGGTATGAATCGCCCGATTTCTGCCCGGTCCAGCAAAGCGAGCTGAGGACGCAGATCGAGCGCAGCCAATCGCTGTTCACGCACGCGCTGCCGGTCATGGAGACGCTCTACAGCCAGATCGTGAACACGCAGAGCATGGTGATCCTGACCGATACGTCGGGCCTGATCCTGCATTCGCTCGGGGACGACGACTTCCTCGCGAAGGCCAGCAAGGTCGCCCTGCAGCCCGGCGCGTCGTGGTCGGAAGAAAGCCGCGGCACCAATGCCATCGGCACCGCCCTGGCCGAGAGCAAGCCCACGCTCGTCCACGGCGCCGAGCATTACCTCGAAGCCAACCGGTTCCTGACGTGCTCGTGCGCGCCGATCTTCGACCCGTACGGCAAGACGGTGGGTGCGCTCGACGTCACGGGCGACCATCGCGGTTTCCACAAGCACACCATGGCGCTGGTGCGGATGTCGGCCCAGATGATCGAGAACCACCTGTTTGCCAACGCGTTCCAGGACGTCGTCTGCATCCACTTTCATTCGCGTCCGGAGTTCATCGGCACGCTGGTCGAGGGCATCGCGGCATTCACGCCGGCGGGGCGGTTCCTGTCGGCCAACCGCAGCGGGGAGTTCCAGCTCGGGCTGTCGATCCGGTCATTGCACGCGCATACCTTCTCGTCGCTGTTCGGGCTGTCGATGTCGCAGTTGATGGACGCGGCGCGCCGCGCGCCGGCGGGTGTCGTGCAATTGCAGCTGCCCAGCGGCGTCAAGGTGTTCGCCCGTGTCGAATGGAAACGGCCGGGCAGCCCGATCGCAACGGGCGCCCTCGAGAACGATGCCACCGGTGCGCGCGATACCGCCTCGGCACGCCGGGCCTACGCCGAGCCAGCGCGCCAGGCGGCAAGCCTCGACGCGCTGGACACGGGCGACGCGCAGATCAAAAGCGTCATCGGCAAGCTGCGCAAGGTCATCGGCAAGGACATCACGATCATGGTGCTGGGCGAGACCGGCACCGGCAAGGAGCTGCTGGCGCGCGCCATCCACGCCGACAGCCCGCGCCACGCCGGCCCGTTCGTCGCCGTCAACTGCGCGTCGATCCCGGAAGCGCTCATCGAGTCGGAACTGTTCGGCTACGAAGAAGGCGCCTTCACCGGCGCACGCAAGAAAGGCGGCATCGGCAAGATGGTGCTGGCCAATGGCGGCACGCTGTTCCTCGATGAGATCGGCGACATGCCGCTGCACCTGCAGGCCCGGCTGCTGCGCGCGCTGCAGGAGCGTGCGGTATCGCCGCTGGGCAGCAGCAAGCTCGTCCAGGTGGACGTGGCGGTCGTGTGCGCGACCCACCGCAACATGCGCGAGATGGTCGCCAGCGGACAGTTTCGCGAAGACCTGTACTACCGCCTCAACGGCCTGGTGGTGCGCCTGCCGGCATTGCGCGAACGCAGCGACCTCGACGCGGTGGCCAACAAGCTGCTGCAGCAGGAGCAGGCCGGCGCGCCGCCGCTCAGCGCATCAGTGGCGCAGATGTTCCGCAGCTACCACTGGCCCGGCAACATCCGCCAGCTCAGCAACCTGCTGCGCACCGCCTGCCTGATGGCCGAGGGGGCGCCGGAAATTACCGAAGACCACCTGCCCGACGATTTTCTTGAAGACTGGCACGCGCGGCACGGCACACCGGCGGCCCCTGCGAATGCCGCCGCGGCGCCGGCATCGCCCGCGCCTGTCGCTGAAGCGGGCACGCAGCCCACGCGCCTGGCCGATGTCGAAACCATGGCGATCCTGGCGGCAGTGAAGGCGCACAACGGCAATATCTCGGCGGCGGCCAAGGCGCTGGGTATTTCACGCAACACGGTCTACCGCAAGATCGACGAGGCCGGCGGCTTGGCGCGCAGCGACTGAACCGCCCGCGCTGCGGATGGCCGCCCGCAGCGCCTGCACCATCTTGCCGACTGCCAGGTGTCCGCCCGGCACCCACACCAGCCTTGCCTGCGGTATGACGGCCTGCACGCGCCGCGCGTTGGCCGGCCTGCAAACGTTGTCGTCCTGCCCATGCAGCAGCGTCACCGGAAGCCCGCGTGCGCCGATGCGCGCCGCCGCCGCAAGCAGGGCTGGTTTGCCCAAGCCGGCACGGCGCATCAGGTAGTGCGCCTGGATCTGGTACTTGCGCAGCGTGTCCATCTGCTTCTGCTGTGCCGGCCTGGCCCGCCGCGCGGGCGGCAACCTCAGCAGACGGCGCTCCGCCTGCTGCCACTGCGCGGCAATGTTCAATTTCTGAACAGGTGTCCCACGCTGCAACAGTCGGGACGCAACAACGAGCCGCCCGCGCGCCCCCGGCAGGCCCTGCCCCATGCGGCGGGTGCCGCGCAGCAGCGCCCGCCCCGCGCCGCGCGCGTTGAACAGCGCCTGCACATCATCGAAGCCGGTGAGGAACGTGCCGCGCAGAACCAACGCCGACACGGCCTGCGGAAAGCGATCGGCGTAGGCCACGGCAAGCGCCGCGCCCCACGACCCGCCGACCACGCCCCAGCGCTCGATGCCAAGTGTCTTGCGCAACTGCTCCAGGTCGGCGAGCAGCGCGGGGACGGTGTTGCGGCGGCGCGTGCCGGCGGGCGCCGAATGCCCTGCGCCGCGCTGGTCCGGCAGCACGACGCGATGCCGCAGCGGGTCGAACCACGCCGCCATGGCGGGCTGGCAGCCACTGCCCGGCCCGCCATGCAGCACGAGCCACGGCTCGCCGTGCTGCGGGCCGCATTGCCGCACGTGCAAGCGGTGGGCATCCGGGGTGCGCAGGTCAAACCGGATCGTCTCGTCGGGCCAGGCAGAAGCGGGCATGGATGTTGCCTTTCACACGCTGCGGCGGCGTCGGGCAACAGGCCTGCGCCCGCCGCACAGCAAGCCCTTGCATTCACTAACTATGCCAACCCTCTAGGAGGAGACATGAACTGGACGACGCCCGCCTACACCGAACTGCGACTGGGTTTCGAGATCACGATGTACATCGCCAATCGCTGATGCAAGGCGACTGAAGACACAGCGCTCTGCGGGCCCGCCGACGTTCCACGGCGGGCTTCTTTTCTCTGCGCCATCACTTGGCCGGCTTCTTGCTCGATCCGCCCATCACGCAGGTTCTGCATCATGACGACACTCAGGGTTCTTGGCTCGGCCGCCGGCGGCGGTTTCCCGCAGTGGAACTGCAACTGCCGCAACTGTGACGGCGTGCGGCGCGGCACGATCCGCGCGACGGCGCGCACGCAATCGTCCATCGCGCTCGGCGACGATGCGCACCACTGGATCGTGGTGAACGCGTCGCCCGACATCCTCGCGCAGCTGCGCGACAGCCCCGCGCTGCAGCCGGCGCGCGCGCCGCGCGACACCGGCATCGTCAGCGTCGTGCTGATGGACGCCCAGATCGATCACGTGACCGGTCTGCTGATGCTGCGCGAGCACCAGCAGGCGCTGCCCGTGTATGCCTCGGCCGCGGTGCTGAGCGACCTGTCCACCGCGTTCCCGCTCACGCGCATGCTGTCGCACTACTGCGGGCTCGATACGCGCGTGCTGCCGCTGGACGGCACGGCGTTCTCCATCCCGCCGCTGGAAGACGTCGCGTTGACCGCCATACCGCTGCAGAGCAAGGCGCCGCCGTACTCGCCCGGCCGCAACGCGCGCCGCACCGGCGACAACATCGGCCTGCGCATCGTCGACCGCAAGAGCCGCAAGCGGGCCTTCTATGCGCCGGGCCTGGCCTGCATCGAACCGCACGTGCTCGATGAACTCGGCGCCGCCGACGTGGTGCTCGTGGACGGCACGTGCTGGACCGACGACGAGATGCGCATGCTCGGCTTCTCCACCAAGACGGCGGCCGACATGGGACACCTGGCGCAATCGGGGCCTGGCGGCATGATCGAGACGCTCGACACGTTGCCGGCCACGCGCAAGATCCTCATCCACATCAACAACACCAACCCCATCCTCGACGAAGACTCGCCGCAACGCCGCGAGCTGGAGGCGCATGGCATCGAGGTGGCCTACGACGGCATGGAGATCCGGCTATGACGCACCCCGTTGCGTGGACCGCCGAAGAATTTGAAGCGCGCCTGCGCGCCAAGCAGGCCGGCTACCACATCCACCATCCGTTCAACCGCCGCATGCGCGGCGGCGAGTGCACGCCTGAAGAGATCCGCACCTGGGTGGCCAACCGGTTCTACTACCAGGTCAACATCCCGCTCAAGGACGCGGCCATCCTCTCGAACTGCCCCGACCGCGCAACGCGCCGCGAGTGGATCGTGCGCATCCACGACCACGACGGCAATGACACGCAGCCCGGCGGCATCGAGAGCTGGGTGCGGCTGGGCGAGGCGGTTGGCCTCACGCGCGAGGCGCTGTGGGACCACCGGCATCTGCTGCCCGGTGTGCGCTTTGCCGTGGATGCGTACGTCAATTTCGCCAGGCGCGCGCCCTGGCAGGAGGCCGTGTGCTCGTCGCTCACGGAGATGTTCGCGCCCGACATCCACAAGGAGCGGCTGGCCGGCTGGCCGGAGCACTACCCGTGGGTGCAGCCCGAGGGGCTGGCGTACTTCCGATCGCGCATTCCGCTGGCCTCGCGCGACGTCGAACATGGCCTGCGCGTAACGCTGGCGTATTTCCGCACGCCCGAGCAACAGCAGCGTGCACTCGACATCCTGCAATTCAAGCTCGACATCCTGTGGTCGATGCTCGATGCCATTCAACAAGCCCACGCCCATGACGCTGCCCGTGTCTGACCCGCTCTGCCCGACGCTGCACCGCACCTTCCGCCTGCAATGGGAAGACGCGCAGCAGAGCTGGGTGCTGCTGTATCCCGAGGGCATGGTGACCCTGAACGACAGCGCCGCCGCAATCCTGCAGCGCTGCGACGGCGCCCACACCCTCGACATGCTCATCGATGACCTGCAGTCTGCCTTTGGGGTGCAGGGCATCGCGCCGGAGGTCCACGCCTTTGTCAAACATGCCTTCGAACGCGGCTGGCTCGTTTGAGGCCGAATCGCTGCTGATGCCGGCTGCGCCTCCCATGCCGGGGCCGCCGCTGTGGCTGCTGGCCGAGCTGACCTATCGCTGCCCGCTGCATTGCGCGTTCTGTTCCAACCCGGTCGACTACACGCGGCACGACCTTGAGCTGAGTACCGCGCAATGGTGCGATGTCCTCACGCAGGCACGGGCGCTGGGCGCGGTGCAGCTGGGCCTCTCCGGCGGCGAGCCGCTCCTGCGCAAGGACCTGGAGACGCTGGTGGCGCACGCGCATGGCCTCGGCTTCTACGTGAACCTCGTCACCTCGGGGGTGGGCCTGACGGACCAGCGCCTTGGTGCGTTGCGCGCAGCGGGGCTCGACCACATCCAGCTGTCGTTCCAGGATTCCACGCGGGAGCTCAACGACTTCCTGTCGAGCACGCGCACGTTTGACCTCAAGCGCCGCATCGCCGGGCTCATCAAGGCGCACGGCTACCCGATGGTGATGAACTGCGTGATGCACCGGCACAACCTGCCGCACGTGGGCGCCATCATCGACATGGCGCTGGAGATCGGCGCCGAATACCTGGAGCTGGCGAACACGCAGTACTACGGCTGGGCGTGGGAAAACCGCCTCGCGCTGATGCCCACGCTCGAGCAGCTGCGGGAGGCGGAAGCCGTGGTCAACGACTACCGCACACGCATCGGCAACCGATGCCAGTTGCTCTACGTGGTGCCCGATTACTTCGAGCAGCGCCCGAAGAAATGCATGAATGGCTGGGGCACGACGTTCCTGGGGATTGCGCCTGATGGCGTGGCATTGCCCTGTCATTCGGCACGCATGCTGCCGGGGCTCGCGCTGCCCAACGTTCTGCAGCAGCCGCTGCGTGAGATCTGGCAGACCAGCGATGCCTTCCAGCGCTTTCGTGGCACGCATTGGATGCCCGAGCCCTGCCAGTCGTGCGACGCGCGCGAAGAAGACTTCGGCGGCTGCCGCTGCCAGAGCTATCTGCTCACGGGCGATGCGACCCGCACCGATCCGGTGTGCGGAAAATCCGCCGATCACGGCGCGCTGCAGAAGGTGGTACTGCAAGGCCGGATGGCCGCGGTGAACGGCTTCGGCCAGATGCGCGACGCCCGCACCGGTGAAGTCCCGATCCTCTTCCGTACCGACGCCAACTCGCGCCGCCTGACACGGGCATAGCGAAAAAAATGGGCCGGGTGACGCCGGCCCAGCGTGCTGGCGAACGCAGGTCAGGAACCCCCGCTCAGAATCCATGCCACGAGCTGCCTGGCCTCGTCGTCCTTGAGGTTCGGATGCGGTGGCATGGGGATGCGGCCCCACACCCCCTTGCCGCCTTCACGCACTTTCTGCGCGAGTTTGGCGGGCGCGTCGGCATCGCCCTTGTACTTGGCGGCCACGTCGGCAAACGCCGGGCCGACCACCTTGGTGTTCATGCTGTGGCACGAAAAGCAGCCGCTCTTCTCCGCCAGGGCCTGCATGTCGGGCGCCGCATGCGCGGGCGCCGCACCGAGGGCTGCAGCCGCGAGGGCGAGCAGCGAAAACACTCCATTGCGCGTAATCACGTTCGAATACTCCATGAAGCCGCAGACGCCGCGCGCCGCTACGGGCGCGCGGCAATCGGCAATGCACGTCAGCTCTTGTGCAGCTTGAATACCCAGACCGAACCGCCCTGTTCCAGGAAGTTCACGCGCTTGGCCACTTCCCCGCCCCACAGCGGCACTGCGCCACCCCAACCCGAGACGACGGCCACGAACTGTTCGCCGTTGTCCTCCCACGTGACGGGCGGCGCCACGATGCCGCTGCCGGTCTGGAATTTCCACAGCTCCTTGCCGGTCTTCGCGTCCGCCGCCTTCAGGTAGCCCTCGGGCGTGCCCCAGAACACCAGGCCGCCGGCGGTCGTCATCACCCCGCCCCACAGCGGCGCGCCGTTCTTGATCTGCCATTCGACCTTGCCGGTCTTCGGATTGATCGCCCGCAGCGCGCCGATGTAATCGTCATTGAGCGGCTTGATGGTGAAGCCGGCACCCAGGTACGCCGCGCCCTTCTTGTAGCTGATCGGCTCGTTCCAGATGTCCATGCCCCATTCGTTGGCCGGCACGTAGAAGAGGCCGGTCTGCGGGCTGTAGGCCATCGGCATCTGGTTCTTGCCGCCGAGGAAGCCGGGTGCGGCGAATACCGACTTGCCCTTCTTGTCTTCACCGGTGGCGGCAGCCGGATCCCCAGGGCGATGGTCGGGCGAGTAGTTCGGGCGCCCCGTCTTGAGGTCGATGCCGGTGGCCCAGTTCACCTTCACGAACGGAAAGGCGTTGAGCAGCTTGCCGGTCTTCGCGTCGTTGACGTAGAAGAAGCCGTTGCGGTCGGCCTTGCCGCCCACGCGGCGGCCGTCCATGTCGAACGTCACGAACTCGTTCACGCCGTCGAAATCCCAGCCGTCGTTGGGGGTGTTCTGGTAGTGCCAGACGATCTTGCCGCTGTCGGGATCGATGGCCAGCGTGGAAGACGAATACAGGTTGTCGCCCTTGCGGATGTGGCTGTTCCACGGCCCGGGGTTGCCGGTGCCGAAGTAGGCCAGCCCCGTCTGCGGGTCATACGTGCCGCCCAGCCACGTCGATGCGCCGCCGGTCTTCCAGGTCTCGCCCGGCCAACTGGCGTTGAGCGTGCCGGTCATGCCGTTCTCGACCTTGTTGCCGTCCTTGTCGTACTTGTAGCCCATGTGGCCTTCGACGGTCGGGCGGGTCCAGATCAACCGGCCCGTCTTGGCATCGCGCGCTTCCACGCGGCCCACCACGCCGAACTCGCCGCCCGAGACGCCGGTCAGCACCATGCCTTTCACGATGAGCGGGGCGGCGGTGTAGGAGTAGCCGGCCGCATAATCGTCGATCTTCTCCTTCCACACGACCTTGCCGGTGTCCTGGTCAAGCGCGATCAGCTGCGCATCGAGGGTGCCGAAGATGACGAGGTTGTCATACAGCGCCGCACCGCGGTTGACCACGTCACAGCACGGCATGATGCCCTCGGGCAGGCGCTGCTCGTACTTCCACAGCTTCTGGCCGGTCTTCAGGTCAATGGCGTAGATGCGCGAGTACGACGCGGTCACGAACATCTTGCCGTTGTGGATGACCGGCTGCGCTTCCTGCCCGCGCTGCTTTTCGCCGCCAAACGAGAACGACCACGCCGGCACGAGCTGGCTGACGTTCTTCGTGTTGATCTTGGTCAGCGTCGAGTAGCGCTGCCCTTGCGGGCCCATGCCCCAGCTGAGCACGTCGCCGGGGGATTTGGCGTCGTTGTCGATCATGGCGTCCGTGACGGGGGGCGTCGCCGCATGCGCCGCAAGGCTTGCCGCTACCACGGCAGCTGCAAGCGCGATCACTCGTAGTGTCCTCATTCTTATCTCCTCTACCTCTTTCTTTGTGGTCCAGGTCCGGCAGTGTGATGTCACACCGGCAGAACCCAGGGCAAATCCCGTGCCATCGGGAAACACCGGGAAACCGCGTGTTGCAAGCCGCGCCGCAGCGCTGTTGCGTGCCACGCTTGAACACATGGTTTGTTCTGTTGCGAAATGGAACAGCGCAACTGTGCAACCGTTGCGGCCGCCTATGGCGCATGCTCGTGCCGCCGCGGCAGCATGCGTTGCAGGCATCGCTGTGCGTCGAACCATTGGTGCTTGACCACCGCCGCCACGTGCAACACGACCAGGCCGAGCAGCAGATAGGCCGTCATGCCGTGCAGCGTGTAGAACAGGTGCTGCAACGCACTGTCGACCCGGCCCCAGCGCGGCAGCGGGATGCCCCAGAAGCGCGTCCCATACTGGTTGAACGAAGACCCCAGGTAGCCCGAGAGCGGCATGACCACCATGCACATGTAGAGCAGGCGATGTGTGATGCGCGCGAGCTCCGCCTCCCAGCAACGCAGCCCCGCGAGCGGGGCCGGCGCGGGCCGGTGAAGCCGCACGACCGCGCGCCATGCGATCACCAGCGCGGCAGTCAGCCCCAGCGATTTATGCAGGTTGACCCACTGCCCTTTTCCCGGCGCGCCCTTGGGCAGGCCTGTCATGTAATAGCCGAGCGAAAACAAGGACAGCAGCAGCAACGCGCTCACCCAGTGCAGGACCATCTGCGTGTGCGTGTAGGTGCCGGTCACGCCGCGCATCAGCATGCCGGTCCGTCTGTCAGCGCGGCGCATCGAGGCTCCCCATGGAACTCGGAAACGTCACCACGCCCCAGGGCAGCTTGTAGCCTTGTAGCGTCTCGGCCACCTCCCGCCGGCCCGGGTCGATGACCTGCACGCTGTTCGAGCGTCCGCACGCCAGCAGCAGCGCCCGGTCGTCCGGCGTGAAGCTGAAATGCCAGCAGCGCTTGCCGACGGGAATCGCGCCCACGGGTGCAAGCGTGCGGGCGTCGAACACCTGCAGCAGATCGGCGCGGCTTGCCGCCACCCACAGGTAACGGCCTGCACGGTCAAACGCGACACCGTAGGGGCCGCGCTCGGTCGGTATCGTCTTGACCGGCTTGAGCGCCGCGTCGAGCACCAACAGGTTGTTCGAGTTCTCGAGCGTCACCACGTAGGCCTTTGCGTCGGGCGAGATCTTGATGCCGCGCGGCCGGTTGCCGAACGGCGACACGTCGATCGACTGCATCTTCTCGAGCGTGGCGAGGTTGTAGATGCCGACCGTGTCGTCGCCCTCGTTGGCCACCAGCAGCCGCTTGCCGTCGGGCGAGAACTCGATGGCCTCGGTCTCGCGCGCGGCCTTGATGCGTCCGACCACCGTCCATTGACCGACGTCGATGACGGCGACTTCCGCGGGTGCGTCGTCGTCCGGCTTGTGCGCGGGCGCACTCTTGCCGGGCGGCCCGCCACCGGACGAAGGCTCGTACGTCACGAAGGCCCGCCGGCCATCGGGGGACATGCGCATGAACTCGACGTTCCGGCCGACCGGGATGCGCTTGACCTCCTTGCGCGTGCCCGTATCGACCACCGAGACATCGGCACTGCCCTGGTTCGCGGTCAGCAGCCAGCGCCCGTCGGGCATGACGGCAAGCCCGCGCGGGTCCTTGCCGACGGCAATCTCGGCCAGGGGCTTGAACGTGCGCGCGTTCAGCACCGTGACGCCCCCGCCCTGGTTCGTGACATAGGCAACGGGGTCCGGCACCTCGGCGCCCGCCTGCAGGATGGACACCCAGCCGACGCCGAGCAGCGTGGCGATGCGGAGGTAGTAGGTCAACGCAGTCATGGTGGTCGTTCGTGCTGTGGGGTCAGTCCTTGTCGACGCCGGAAGCCTTGCCGCCAAACGAGTACGTCAGGCCGATCCAGATCGCGCGCGGCGGCGCCGGCGTCACGAACTGCTGCGTGGTCAGCGTGTAGATGCTCGTGATGCCCGACAGGCCGTAGGTGGAATAGCGCTTGTTGAACAGGTTGTTGATGTACGCCGAGATCTCGAGATGCTTGGTCGGCTTGTAGTGCAGGTTCAGGTTGACGACGCCATACCCGGCCACCGTGCCGTTCGGGTCGGTGTTGCTCTCGTTGCCGTGCGCCACCTGCTTGCCGACCAGGATCAAGCTGCCGCCCACTGACAGGCTCGGGCTGAACGCATACGACGCGCCGAGCTTGAGCGTCTTGTCCGGGATGCCCGGGATCCGGTTGCCGCTCACGACGTGCTGGCCCGTCGCCGTCGTGAATGCCGATTTGTAGACCGCGTCGACATAGCCGAAGTTGGCCGACAGCGTCCATTTGTCGAGCTTCGTGCTGGCGCCCAGTTCGAACCCTCGGCGCTGCGTCTTGCCGACGTTGGCGAAGTAGCCGTACGTGTTGGACGTGGCGATGAACTGGATGTCGTCGCTCAGGCGCGAGTCGTAGAACGAGGCACTCCAGTAGGTCGACTGGCCGATCTTGCCGCGTCCGCCCAGTTCGATGGTCTTGGCCACGACGGCCTTGAGGTCCGGGTCGCCGTTGAAGCCGGTGGGCAGTGAACATGGGCTGTTCGGGTCTGCGCAGGACAGTTCGATCGAGGTGGGCGCGCGCATCGATTCGCTGTAGTTGCCGAAGATGCCCTGCCCCCCGCCGAGGTCGTAGTTGAAGCCCAGCGCCGGGTTAAACCGGTGATAGTGGTGCGAGCCGGCCAGGCTGTTGGTTTCCGGGCCCGCCACCGCGCCGTCGGGGATGCCGTTCGGGGCGGACGCGCTGCCAGACCCCGTGTTGGCATACCGGTAGGCGTTGGCGTAATCGGGGTTGTAGTACGACACGCCCGATACGTCGTCCGTCCACGCATAGCCGCCGTCTTCGTTCAGGTACCGCCGGTTCGCGCCGCCCTGGTTGAGCGTGGTGTAGTTGAAGCTGCCGGAGGCCGTCACGCTCAGCCGCTTCGTCACGCTGAACGTATCGGTGAAGTACGCGCTGAAGTTGTTGACGCTGGACGACAGGTTGACCGCGCCGATGACGTTGCTGCCCGTAAACGACGCAGGGTTCGATGCCGACGGTGCCAGCCCGTTGCCCGTGAAGCCGTACTGCTGGTTGGGCGTGACCACGGTCTCGTAGTTGATCAGCCGGGCCAGGTACGTGGTCTGGTCATACGTGATGCGCGTATGGTCGAACGCCGCGCCCAGCGTGAACGCATTCTTGTGCCCGGCCAGCTTGTCGAAGTTCGACCACTGGATGGACGCGCCGACCGTGTCTTCGTGCGTGGCCGAGTCCACCACGCTGGTGTTGATCGCGCTGGTCCAACGCCCATAGCCGAGTGCCAGCGCATTCGCACCCGTCACGGCATTCGCGGCGGTGCCGTTGGGCGCCCTGTTGGCACACCTGTAGGCCGTGACGCCGGCCGTGGTGGATGTGGCGAGCGATCCGTCATCGTTGAAGCAGCCGTCGTCCAGCTCGGCGTTGCTGTTGACGTTGCGCAGGCTTGCCTTGCGGTAGTAGGCGCTGCCCGCGATCTGGTTGTCGTCGTTCAGCCAGTGGCTGCCTTTCAGGTTCAGCAGCGCCATCCGGTTCGAGATGGTGTCGGGCCACGTATAGGCGGCGCTGCGGTTGGACATCATGTCCATCGGCAACGACTGCGTGCCGCTCAGCGACGTATCGGCCAGCGCAGCGGAGAGCTCCAGCTGCGTCGCGCCCTCGTTGCCGCGCCATCGCACCTTGCCGTACAGCTGCTTCACTTCCGAGCCGGAGTGGTCGCGGAAGCCGTTCTGCTTGTCGAAGTTGCCGGCTGCGAAATAGTCGACGCCACGCGACGCGTCAACACCGCCTGTCTCGAAGCTCACGGCCTTGCGGCCGAACGAGCCGCCCAGCACGTCGATCGACGTTCCTGGGTGGTCCTTGCCGGTCTTGGTGTTGACGACGAGCGCCCCGCCCAGTGTGTTGAGCCCGAACATCGGGTTGGAGCCGGGCAGGATGTTGACGCTCGACACGGCGTTCATGGGAATGAGATCCCAGTTCACGATCGAGCCGAACGGCTCGTTCACCCGCACGCCGTCAAAGTAGACCGATAGCCCGATCGGCACGCCCAGCAGCGACGACACCTGGAAGCCGCGGTAGTTGACGTCGTTCTGGTACGGGTTGCCGGAGCCGTTGCTGACGCTGACCTGGCCGAGGTTCTCGTTCAGCACGTCCGCCAGGTTCGAGGCGCGCTGCTCCCGGACATCCTTGCCGCTGATGCGCTGGGCGTTGGCGGGAAACTGCGAGAGCGGCACGCCAATGCTGTCGATGGGCGTGGCACCCACGACCTCGGCCGCAGGCAATGCCACCGCAACAAGCTGGTCTTCCGCCCAGGCTCCCGAGTGAAGCCCCGCGGCAGCGAGCGCGAGCACCACACCGCTCAGGCGGGGCGCGGCCTTGCACAGGCGGCTGGTACGCGAATGCACCGTGTGTCTCCCGAAGTGTTCCGTCGCCGTGCCCCCGTGTGCGGACGATGCACCGGGCAACCCGGCATGGCATGGGTTATGGGTGGCAAGGCACCAGTAGCGATGGGGCAGACACCTGTGCGCGCACGCGACGCGACAGTGCGTTGGGTTGGCGCATGGCCGTGTCTCCTCTTCTCTTGCTCTTGTCTCTGCCTGCGGGTCGTTGCCCGGCAGGTCAGCGGCCGGCGCACGGGTGTCGATGGCCGTGCGCCAGCCGTCCTGCTAGACCATCAGAAGAAGCCCAGCGGCTTGGTGTCGTAGCTCACCAGCAGATTCTTGGTCTGCTGATAGTGGTCGAGCATCATCTTGTGGGTCTCGCGGCCCACGCCCGACTTCTTGTAGCCGCCAAAAGCCGCATGCGCGGGATACAGGTGGTAGCAGTTCGTCCACACGCGCCCCGCCTTGATGGCGCGGCCCACGCGGTAGGCGCGGTTGATGTCGCGCGTCCACACGCCGGCGCCCAGGCCGTACTCGGTGTCGTTGGCGATGTGGATGGCCTGCGCCTCGTCCTTGAAGGTCGTCACGGCAATCACCGGGCCGAAGATCTCTTCCTGGAACACGCGCATGCTGTTGTCGCCCTTGAGCAGCGTCGGCTTGATGTAGTAGCCCTTGGCGAGGTTGCCGGGCAGCACTTCCACATCGCCGCCGACCAGGCATTCGGCGCCCTCTTCCTGCGCGATCTCGAGGTAGCTGCGGATCTTGTAGAACTGCTGCTCCGAAGCCTGCGCGCCGACCATCGTTTCGGTGTCGAGCGGGTCGCCGCGCTTGATGGCGGCCACCTTGGTCATCACTGCGTCCATGAAGCGGCTGTAGATCGATTCCTGCACCAGCGCGCGCGACGGGCACGTGCACACCTCGCCCTGGTTGAAGAAGCCCAGCACCAGGCCTTCGGCGGCCTTTTCGATGAAGCTCGGCTCGGCCTGCATGATGTCTTCGAAGTAGATGTTGGGCGATTTGCCACCCAGCTCCACCGTCGACGGAATGATGTTCTCCGCCGCGCACTTCATGATGTGCGAGCCGACCGGCGTCGAGCCCGTAAAGGCGATCTTGGCGATGCGCTTGCTGGTGGCGAGCGCCTCGCCGGCCTCCTTGCCGTAGCCGTGCACGACGTTGAGCACGCCGGGCGGCAGCAGATCGCCGATGAGTTCCAGCAGCACGCAGATGCCCAGCGGCGTCTGCTCGGCGGGCTTGAGCACGATGCAGTTGCCGGCAGCCAGCGCGGGCGCCAGCTTCCACGCGGCCATCAGCAGCGGAAAGTTCCACGGGATGATCTGGCCCACCACACCCAGCGGCTCGTGGATGTGATACGCCACGGTGTGCTCGTTGATTTCGGCCGCCGAACCTTCCTGCGCGCGGATGCAGCCGGCGAAGTAGCGGAAATGGTCCGCCGCCAGCGGGATGTCGGCGTTCAGCGTTTCGCGCACGGGCTTGCCGTTGTCCCACGTCTCCGTCACGGCCAGCATTTCAAGGTTCTGCTCGATGCGGTCGGCAATCCTGAGCAGGATCAGCGAGCGGTCCTGCACCGACGTGCGGCCCCACGCGTCGGCTGCGGCATGCGCGGCGTCGAGCGCGCGGTCGATGTCTTCGGCCGTGGAACGCGGGAACTCGGCAATCACCTCGCCCGTGACCGGCGTGGTGTTGGTGAAGTACTGGCCCTTGACCGGCGCGACAAACTCGCCGCCGATGTAGTTGCCATAGCGCGACTTGAACGAAACGATGGCGCCCGGCGTGCCGGGATGAGCGTAACGCATGGGTTGTCTCCTGATGGATGAGTGATGACGTCAGCGTCTTGGCTTGCGCTGTGTCTGCGCCTTCTCTGCAAGAGCCGGGCCATGTTGCGCGAATGACGTTTGCGCGGCCCGCGATCGCCCACTCGCTGCTGCGCGCTGCCAGGAGTGCTCCAGAATGCAACAGCGGCTGTTGCAAACCGCAACGGCCATCGGCCTGGCAGTGCCGTGCGAACACGCCTCGCGCATGGCATGCATTTCGCAGGAGCACCGGTTCACCTGAACCGGACAGACCCTCGATGAGAAGGCTCCAAGCCAACGCCTGCGCCATCGCGCGAGGCATCGCCGTGCTGATGGCCGCCTGCCTGCCATGGCCGGCGGCCGCCGACGCCAACGCCGACCCTGCCGGCTCGCCGCTCTGGCCGACGGTCCGGCAGGAGGCGCTCGGCACCGCGCCCGCAACCTTCGACACCCGCATCACGATCACCGGCCCCGCGTTTGCGGAAGACCCGATGCAGGTGCCCATCGCCTTCGACGCGTCGGCGCTGGGCAAGGTGGACCGCATCGTCGTCGTGGTCGATCGCAACCCGATCCGCAAGGTGCTGGAGTTCGAGCCGATGCAGGCGCGCCCCGCGCTCTCGTTCCGCTTCAAGCTTCAGGAGGCGTCGCCCGTGCGGGTGGCTGCGCGCACCACGGATGGTGTCTGGCATGTGGCGACGCTCGTCGTCGATGCCACCGGCGGCGGCTGCACGCTGCCCGGCGCCACGCGCGCGAACGCCACCTGGAGCACCACGCTGAACCGCGTGGAATCACGCGTGTTCCCGGGCTTCAGCGGCGCAGGCAGCCGCATCCGCCTGCGCGTCATGCATCCCATGGACACCGGTCTGGTGGCGGGCATTCCGTCGTTCCATATCGAACGGCTCGAACTGCTCGACAGCAGGCGCCAGCCGTTGCTGCGGCTTGCGCTGTACGAACCCGTGGCCGAAAACCCGATCTTCTCGTTCGATCTGGACGGCCCGGCCGCGCGCGGCATCACCGTGGCCGGCGTCGACAACAACGGCAACCGCATCCGCGCACAGGTGACGCCATGAGACGACTGCACGGCGCGCTGCTGGCCCTTGCAATGCTCGCCGGTGGCGCACAGGCTCAGGACCTCGACTATCGCCTCGCCCCGCGACCGGTCGCGCCGGACGTCTGGGTGCTGCAAGGCGCCAACGCCGACTTCGCCCGTGCCAACGGCTGCAACATCATCAACACGGGCTTCATCGATACGGGCGACGGTGTGATGGTGATCAACACCGGGCCGTCATTGCGGTACGGCGAGCAGCAGCGTGAGGCCATCAGCCGCGTCACGCGTGCGCCGGTGCGCTGGGTGTTCAACCTGAATCTGCACCCAGACTACTTCTTCGGCAACCAGGCGTATGCCGATGTTGGCGCGCAGGCGCTGCCGGGCACGATGGCCGGCGCCCAGCGTGAAGGCGCCGCATATGCCGACAACCTCTACCGCCTCTGCGGCGACTGGATGCAGAGCACCGTGTCGACGCCGCCCACGCTGCCAGTGGCGCCCGGCGAGCGCACGTTCGGCCGTCACCGCATCGAGCTGATCCGGTTCGATGGGCATACCGACGATGACCTCGTCGTCATCGACCACACGAGCGGCGTGATCTTTGCCGGAGGTCTGGTCTTCCGCAACCGCATCCCCACCACACCGCACGCCGACATCGCGCGCTGGCTCGCCAGCCTCGATCGCCTGCAAGCCATCGTTGCACGCCACCACGGGTATGTGTTGATCCCCAGCCACGGGCCCGCGCTCGACCACGCAGACGCCATTGCGCAGACGCGCCAGTACCTGCGCTGGCTCGATGCGCGCCTGCGCCGCGCCGCCGAAGACGGCCGCGACCTGGCCGAGGTGCTGGCCATGCCGGCCGCCGACGAGTATGCCCACTGGGCCGGCATGCCTGCCGAGTACGTACGCAACGTGACGCACTTCTACCCCCGCTATGAAAGCGCGGCGCTGGTGCCATGACATGGCGGCGCCCACGCCTGCCCGACGACGCTGGATGGGCCTGATGCTCGCACTCGCGCTCGAACCACCGTTGGCCACGCTGGCGGCGCCGCAGCCCCCGGTATCGCTGCGGCTCCTGCGGCTGCAGCACGGCCTGTACGCCGCACGCGCCAACAACGCCGAAGCCGCGCGCGCCAACGCAGGGGAAGTCGTTCCCACGCTCGTGCACGTGACGGGCAACGGCGTGCTCGTGGTGGACCCCGGCCCGCACGCGGCGTGGGGCGACCGGCTCATCACCGCCATCCGGCACATCACGGCGGAGCCGGTCCGCTGGGTGGTCAACACACACGCGCACCCCGAGCATGTGCTGGCCAACGCAGCGTTTGCACGGCTGCAGCCTCGCCCAGCCTTCCTGGCTTCTGCGGCCACGGCCAGCCTGATGCGCGAGCGCTGCCAGGCTTGCCTGGCACGGCTGGCGTCCATGCTCGGCACGCAGGCCATGCGGGGCACGCACATCGTCTACCCCGAGCCGGCCCTGCGCGACGGCGACTGGCTGCACACCGGCAAGACCGCGTGGCAGGTGCACATCCACACCGCCGCGCACAGCGCCTCCGACACGGTGCTGTACGCCCCGCAGCAGCGCGTGCTGTGTGTGGGCGGCCTGGCGTATCGGCAGCGCGTGCCCGAACTGCAGGACGGCTCGCTGCTCGGGTGGCGGCAGGCCCTGCGCGGCCTTGAGCGGCTGGATGCCGGCATCGTCGTCGGCACGGCCGTCGGCACACCGATGCAGACACTGCTGCCCACGCTGTCGTATCTCGACGCGCTCAACGACGCGATTGCCGATGCGCTCGATGCGGGCGGCGACGCAGCGCATGCCCTCACCTATGCACCGGGCGGCGCGTATCGCGATTGGCGCAACTTCCATCCGCGGCATGCGCTGAATGTCGCACGCGCCTGGCGTGAACTCGAAGACCGCTGGACGCAGAACGCGCCGCTGCGCTAGGCGCTGCTCCATGGCTGAACACGCAACGAGACACGTGTTGCATCGAGTGTCTCGCGATGTCACACGCGTGACACCCACCTACCGCGCGCAAACGTTATTCAACGCACTGCAACTCCTTGCAATGTCGCGCAAACCGGCGCGATGCGCGTGGTACGCATATTGCAATGCCCGCCCGGCGTCGAACGCAGGCCTTGTGTCCGACGCCGCCCCCTGAACAGGCTCGCGCCCAATCCGCGGGGCCCATCACAACGAGAAGATACGGAGACACCATGCAGAACAAGAGCCTTCGACGATACGCCGTGGCAGCCACCCTGGGCTGCGCTGCCAGCGCCGCCTTCGCGCAGTCGTCCGTCACCATCTACGGCACCATCGATGCCGGCGTG
Source organism: Ralstonia sp. RL (assembly GCF_001683835.1). Lineage (NCBI taxonomy): Bacteria > Pseudomonadati > Pseudomonadota > Betaproteobacteria > Burkholderiales > Burkholderiaceae > Ralstonia > Ralstonia sp. RL. The sequence goes on from NZ_LWRX01000093.1 coordinate 54,904, forward strand.
CAGTACCGCAACCGCAGCGCCGACAACGCGGGGAGCCTCACCGAGATGCACACCGGCGGCATCAGCCCGAGCATCTGGGGCCTGCGCGGTGTGGAAGACCTTGGCCATGGGCTGAAGGCGACCTTCAACCTCGAAGGACACTACAGCAGCGATACGGGCACGCTCACCAGCGGCCCCGGTTTCAGCTCGCAGCTCTTCCGCCGGCAAGCCAACGTCGGGCTCGACGGCGAATGGGGCGCGATCACGCTGGGCCGCCAGTACAGCCCGGCCCTGCTCGGCACCATCGGCACGGAGCCGCGCGGCTTCAAGGAGCAGTTCTCGAACCTGTACGGCTGGGCGTACAACCAGTTGGCCGCGCCCGGCAACGCGCTCGGCGCCGGCACGAACCCGGGCAACGACGTTGGTGTGTTCACGGGGAACACGGTGCAGTACGCCAACAACTTCGGGCCGGTCTGGCTCGGCGTCGCCTATTCGCTGGGCGAGGCTGCCGGCAGCTTCAGGAAGGGCAACGAGCTCTCGGTGGGCGCCACGTACACCGGCCCGGTCACCGTCGGCCTCGGCTATCAGCAGATCGCCGACAGCGGCTCTGGCGAAACGCTCAGCAGGCTGTGGAACGCTGGCATCGCCGTTCCGGTCGGCGCCTTCACCGGCCGCGTGAATTATCTGGACGTGACGAACAACGCGCCCAGCGGTGCGCGCGTGTCTGATGTGCAATCGATCGGCGTGGGCCTGGACTACAAGTGGAGCGCCGCCAATACCGTCACGCTCGCTGGCTACTACAGCAAGTACAAGAGCAGCGCGCACGACAGCTCGACCAAGTCGATCGTGCTGAGCAACGACTACGCGTTCTCCAAGCGCACGACGCTGTATGCGCAGCTGGTCTACGCCGACGCGGGCGCGGTGGGCACGGCCGATCCGCTCGAAGGCCTGAAGACGTCGATCGTCGCGGGCGGCACGGCCCCGGGCGCGAAGACCATCCTGGGCGGCGTGGGCTTGCGGCACACGTTCTGACCGGCGGATCACCACGCAGCAGAAACGCCCCTTGGCGAGACCACCAAAGGGGCGCTTGTCACCACCGGGCGCCGTTGCGGTCAGGCAGCGTGCAGCGTCGGATAGTCCGTGAGGCCGCGCGCGCCACCGCCAAACAGCGTCTCGCGATCGTGCAGCGCGAGCGGCGCACCGGTGCGCAGGCGCGCCGGCAGATCCGGATTGGCGACGAACGGACGCCCGAACGCAATCAGGTCTGCCCAGCCCGCGCCAATCGCTTCGCGTGCGCGTTCCGCGGTGTACTTGCCGGCATAGATGAGCACACCGGCGTAGGCCGCGCGCAGTTGCTGCTTGAAGGCGACGGGCATCAGCGGGGCATCGTCCCAGTCGGCTTCGGCAATGTGGATGTAGCCCACGCCAAGCGCATCCAGCAGCCGGGCGGCGGCGAGGTACGTTGTCTCGGGGTCGTCGTCCACGCAGCCGTTGAGGGTGGTCAGCGGTGCAAGACGGATGCCGACACGCGAGGCGTCGCCCGTGCCTTCGATGAGGGCACGCGTGACTTCGTCGAGAAAGCGCAGCCGGTTTTGCAGCGAGCCGCCGTAGGCATCGGTGCGCGCGTTGCCCTGCGAATCGATGAACTGGTTTACGAGATAGCCGTTGGCGCCATGCAGCTCGACGCCGTCAAAACCGGCTTGCATGGCGTTGCGCGCGGCGGCACGGTATTGGCCCACGACCTCTGCGATCTCGCCCACCGTCAGCGCACGCGGTGCCGATGCCTGCACGAAGCCCGGCGTGCGGCCGTCTTCGCCAGCGATGAACACGTTCACGCCCTTGGCCTGGAGGGGCGACGCCGATACCGGCTGGCGGCCACCCAGCAGGCTCGTGTGGCTCAGGCGCCCAACGTGCCAGAGCTGCGCGAAGATGCGCCCGCCGTGGGCATGCACAGCGTCGGTCACCTTGCGCCAGCCCGCGACCTGCTCGGGGGTGTGGATGCCGGGCGTCCACGCGTAGCCCTTGCCGAGCGGCGCCACATACGTGCCTTCACTGACGATGAGACCGGCGCTCGCACGCTGCGCGTAGTACGCGGCCATCAGTTCGTTGGCGACATCGCCGGGTTGGCTCGCACGCGAGCGGGTCATTGGCGGCATGACGATGCGGTTCGGCAATGTCAGCGGGCCGAGCTGCAGCGGTTGGAACAGCGGGTCGTTCTGCATGATGTGGATTCTCTGTGGCGGATGTGGGGCAAGTTCAGTCCCACGCCGGGGCCAGCCCCTGCGGGCTCACCTCGCGGCCATTGCGCTCCAGCGCGGCGATCTGCGCCATGTCGTCGTCGGTCAGGCGCAGCGTCCGTGCGATCAGGTTGCTGGCGAGGTTCTCGCGCCTGGTGGACGACGGAATGACCGAGTAGCCAAGCTGCATCGCCCATGCGAGCACCACCTGCGCGGGCGTCGCCTGGTGCCGCTGTGCAATCGTGCCGATCACCGGATCGCCCAGCACCTTGCCGTACGCGAGCGTCATGTACGACGTCACATGAATGCCCTCGCCCTGCAGAAAGCTCACCAGCTTGCGGTTCTGCAGATACGGGCTCAGTTCGATCTGGTTCGTGGCGATCGCGTCCTTGCCCACGGCGGCCATCGCTTCCTTCGTCAGCGCGATGTTGAAGTTGGAGATACCGATCTGGCGGGTCAGCCCGCGCGCCTTGGCATCGGCCAGCGCCGTCATGGATTCGTCAACGGAAACGCCTTTGCCGGGCGCCGGCCAGTGGATCAGCGTGAGGTCCACGTAATCGGTGCGCAGCTTGGCGAGACTCTCTTCGAGGCTCGGCGCAAGCTTGTCCCGGGCGGCGTTGTCCACCCAGATCTTGGTGGTGAGGAAGAGGTCTTCGCGGCGCACGCCGGAGGCGGCAATGGCCTCGCCCACCTCGGCTTCGTTGCCGTAGATCTGCGCCGTGTCGATGGCGCGGTAGCCGAGTTCGAGGGCGTTGCGGACGGCGTCGATGACGACCTGGCCCTGCAGGCGGAAGGTGCCAAGGCCGAATGCGGGAATGTTGCTCATGGTGGAATTTCTGGAAACGAATGCATGCGGCGGTATGCCCAGGCATTCTGGCGGTTGCCACTACTGAAATAAACGCCGTTACCGGACAGAAATATTTGACTTGAGATCAAGTATTGGCGGCCTCTCGCTCACAGCAAGCGCAGGCTGCCTTCCAGCCGGTAGAAGTCCAGCGACGGCGCGGTAAAAAACGAACGCGACGTGCCCGCCGCGAAATCGTCAATGTGCACCACGGTCGCGCGGTCGGCTTCCTGCCACGTGATCACGTAGACCTCGCCGGCGACGTGCTGCCAGGTGTAGGCCACTTCGCCCTCGGCGCCGGCAAAGGCGCCTTCCGTGATCGCGTAGCGCATGTGGATGCCGTCGTCGGCATAGGCGTTGGTGGCGGTGAGGCCTTCATAGCGGACTTCGAACGTATTGCCGGCAAACGGCGGCAGCAGCTTGGGAGGGTGCATGGCAAGGGCTCCGGAAAGCATGCGGGTGACGAAACGGCGGCGTTCAGTGGGCGAGTTCGAGCGGCTCGGCGGTGCGGGCGGGCAGGCCTTCGCGGTCGTCGAGCGGGCCGGTGTGCGCCCTCAGGCCAACTGCCCCGAGCGTGACGGCCGCGGGTCAGCGCGAGTAAGGCGAGTGGCATGGTGGGCACTCCAGGGTCCGATGCGAATGGAGCGCAGTGTGCCCGCTTTACTTTTGCCAAAAAACCGGTCTATAAACGAAAATATCTTGATTTCAGATCAACAATGAAAATCACGCTGGATGAACTCCAGGCCTTTGCCACGGTGGTCGACACCGGCTCGATCACCGCGGCCGCACAACAGCTTGAGTTGACCGTGTCCGCCACGAGCCGCACGCTGGCGCGGCTCGAAGACAAGCTCAGGACCACACTGCTGCGCCGGACCACGCGCCGGCTCGAACTGACCGAAGAGGGCCGCGCGTTTCTGCAGAACGCACGGGCCATCATCGATTCGGTGGAAAGCGCAGAAGAGCAGATGCGCACGCGGCGTGAGAAGCCATCGGGGCGCCTGCGGGTGGATGCGGCTTCGCCCTTCATGCTGCATGTGATCGTGCCGCTGGTGCGCGGCTACCGCGAGCGCTTCCCCCAGGTGGAGCTGGAGCTGAACAGCAACGACGGCATCATCGACCTGCTCGAGCGGCGTACCGACGTGGCCATCCGCATCGGTCGGCTCAAAGACTCGACGCTGCACAGCAGGCTCATCGGACACAGCCGCGTACGCATGCTGGCCAGCCCTGCCTACCTCGAGGCGCACGGCCAGCCGCGCAAGGTCGAGGATCTTGCCCGGCACACCCTGCTCGGCTTCACCGAGCCGGAATCGCTGAACCTCTGGCCCGCACTCGGGCCCGATGGCGAGCCATACAGGATCACGCCTGCGGTGTGGTCGTCCAGCGGCGAGACGCTCCGGCAGCTTGCCCTGGAGGGCACAGGCATCGTCTGCCTGTCGGATTTCATGACCGCGCAGGATCGGGAATCCGGCCGGCTCCTGCAGGTGCTGGCGCGCCAGACGCAGGACGTGCGGCAGCCCATCCAGGCCGTGTACTACCGCAACACAGCCATCTCTGCACGCATTGCCTCCTTCGTCGATTACCTCGTCGAGGCGCTGCGCGGCAAGCCCCCGGCGCGCGGCGCAGCGAAGTGGATGGCACCGTGACGACGCGGGCACTTCATTCAGGACTCAGAACGGGATCGAAGCGTGGCCGATGCCATCAAACTCTGCGGCGGCGAAATCGCCGCGGACGGCCCGGCAAAGCCGGCACATGGCGCGTCCGGCCTGCGCGAACCTCGGCGTGCTGCGGAGCCAAACAAAAAGCCCCTTGGCCGTGAGACCAAGGGGCTTCTGCTATTGCTGGCGGAGAGGGTCCATTTTGAACCCCTCGCGTACTGCTTAGCGCAAGGGTCAG
>NZ_LWRX01000012.1:0-1694 GCF_001683835.1 Ralstonia sp. RL
CACCTCCCCCCGCCAGTAGGCCAACCAGGCTTCGGCATCGAGCCGGGTGGCCGGGGCCGGCGTGCCTGCCGCCATCTCGCCGGTCGCCGCAGCCAGGCGCTCAGCGCAGGCCCGCCCCAGGGGGTGCAGGGTCTGTTCGATCAGGTCACGGGTCTGCGCGACACAGTCGGCATCCTGCCGGCGTGCCCGCCAGGCGGCAAACGCCTCGCGCGCCGGCGGCAAGCCGACGGCAACCGGCCAGTCGAGCAGCAGTCGCCACAGGTGCTCATGCAGCACCTCGCGCCACAGGGCTTCCTGCTCCGGCGGGCGCGGCGTCTCGCCGAGCGCCGCATTGACGGCTGCCTGTGCCGCCGCCCGCTGGGCATGCGAGCACAGGGTAAACAGGTAGGGCACCGTCTTGATGACGACGTCCGGCAACTGGCCGATGAACAGGCGTGCCACGGAGGGCCGCTGCAGGTCGACCGTGAGGTCGTCGATCTGCCCATCGGCCCAACGGGCGCTGACGCGCAACTGGCCTGCCGTGGTCATGCCGCCACCATCGCAGGGAAGGCTGGGGTTTGCATGGGCGCGAAGCTTAGGCCTGTCGGGCGCCACTGTCGAGACATGCGTGCGGCGCAGCAAGGCCGCGGCAGGCATGGCGAAACTGAGGCGCGGGCCGGCGTCGTTATTTCCGGACGCCACCTCGCCCCAACGGGCAAGTGCGCAGATTTGATGCCCATCAGCATCGGCCCGCAAAATTCATCTTAGAATCAATAAGAGGAGGAGGCTGTGCCCAAAATAGTCGAGCTGATCACCCGCCGCAGCGACCGCGTGACACCCGCCACCCGGCTTCGGGAAGTCGCCGCGCACATGCTGGCGGCAGGCATCTCGTCGGTCATCGTCGTCGATGATGACGGAAGGGCGCTCGGCATCATCACCGAACGCGACATCCTGCGCCTCGTGCAGCGCCGCGCCTCCCCCGAGCAGCAAGCCAGGGAGGCGATGAGCAGCCCGGTGCACTCCGTACCGGCCGACACCGACTTCCGCCAGGCCTATCGCGAGGCCGCCCGGCGCGGGCTGCGGCGCATCGTGGTCGTCGACCCCGACGAGCAGCCGCTGGGCATCGTCAATGAATCCGACTTTCGCACCTACCTCGGCCCCGATTTTTTCATGCACCTGAACGCGGTCGACGCGCTGATGGAGCACACCTTCCCCCGCCTGCCGGGAGACGCCGGGCTCGACGAAGCTGTCCAAGCGATGGCCGCCGTGCGGGGCAGTTGCGCGGTCGTGGTCGATGGCCCGTACCCCTGTGGGGTCGTGACCGAGCACGATGTCGTCCGCTTCTTCCTGAGCGGCGAGCAGAACCCGCCGCTGAACCGGGTCATGAGCCAGCCGGCCATCACCATCGCCGATGATCGCCCGCTGGCCGAGGCTGCCCGGCTGATGCTGAGGCATCGCATCCGCCACCTGCCGGTGGTCGACGCTGCCGGGCAACTGGTCGGCCTGCTCTCCGAACACGCCCTGATGAGCCCGCTCAAACTCGACCTGCTCGACCGGATGATCAACGAGCGGCAATCCCTTGCCGAATCGCGCGATCAGCTGCGGGACGACGCCGCCCGCCAGGCCCGCTACCAGCGCGCCCTGCTCGACAACGTCCCGTTCCCGATCTGGCTGAAGGACAGACCTCGTCGAGCTTGTGCGAGATGTACACACAC
>NZ_LWRX01000089.1:0-663 GCF_001683835.1 Ralstonia sp. RL
CGAGGCCGGCTTCGTGGGCCAACGTGGCGACGGTGCGGCGGGTGATGCCGTCGAGTGCCGAGGTGGTTTCCGGCTCCAGCAATTCGCCGTCGCGCACGATGAAGAGGTTCTCGCTGGAGCCTTCCGCCACGTAGCCCTCGGTGTCGAGCAGGATTGCCTCGTCGTAACCATCACGCCGCGCCTCGCGCACCGAAAGGATGGAATTGGCATAGGCCGAGATCGCCTTGGCGCGGCACATTTGCACATTGGGGTGATGCCGGGCGTAGGACGACACGCGCACGCGGATGCCGGCTTGCAGCGCGGTGCCGCCGAGGTAGGCGCCCCACGGCCAGGCGGCGACCATCACATGCGTCTTGGCGCCGGCCGGGTCGACGCCCAGTTTTTCGTCGCCCAAAAAGACCAGCGGCCGCACGTAGGCGCTGTTCAGTCCGTTGCGCGCCACGACGTCGCGGCAGGCGTCGGTCAGTGTTGCGCGGTCGAAGGGCATGTCGATGGCCAGGATGCGCGCCGAATCCTCCAACCGGCGCAGATGCTCGGGCAGGCGAAAAAGTGCCGGGCCGCTGGCCGTCTCGTAGGCGCGGATGCCCTCGAAACAGCCGTAGCCGTAATGCAGCGTGTGGGTGAGCACGGAAACCCTGGCCTCGGACGCGGGCAGCCATTGCC
>NZ_LWRX01000162.1:0-660 GCF_001683835.1 Ralstonia sp. RL
TGAGCGAGGCCTGGTTGACCACCAGGCGGCTCGAGATGTCCATGATGTGCTCGACAGCAACCAGTTTGTTCGCCTTCAGCGTACCGCCTGTCGACACCAGATCGACGATGGCGTCCGAGAGGCCGGCCAGCGGTGCCAGTTCCATCGAGCCGTAGAGCTTGATCAGATCCACATGCACGCCCTTGCTGGCGAAGTGCTCACGCGCCGTTTTGGTGTACTTGGAGGCCACCTTGAGGCGGGCGCCCTGGCGCACAGCATTGGCGTAATCGAAGCCTTCCGGCACGGCGACCATCATGCGGCACTTGGCGATATTCAGGTCGAGCGGCGCATACAGGCCTTCGCCGCCGTGCTCGATCAGCACATCCTTGCCGGCCACGCCGATGTCGGCCGCGCCGTATTGCACGTAGGTCGGCACGTCGGTCGCGCGGACGATGACAACGCGCACGTTCGGCTGATTGGTTTCAATGATCAGCTTGCGCGAAGTTTCCGGATTTTCGGTCGGGACGATACCTGCGGCGGCCAGCAGCGGCAGGGTTTCGTCGAAGATGCGGCCCTTGGACAGGGCGATGGTGATGGTCGTCACGGGGCAAATCGCCTGAAAGCAAAGTGCGCATTTTAACGCATGCGCCGACAGGCCCGGTCGCCTCCGCCCCCATTGCC
>NZ_LWRX01000237.1:0-973 GCF_001683835.1 Ralstonia sp. RL
CCGGGCCTCGGCTTCGCCGGCCCGGCGCACGCTGCGCGCAAAGCCGAGCAGCGTGGGCTTGGCCTTGAGACCGGTGCGCTCACACTGCTCGAGATTGACGTCGAACACCAGGCGGCTGTTTTCGATGTCGAGCATCAGCCCTGCGGCCGGCAGGTTGCCGCGGTCGGTAACGACCAGGGTCGGCTGGCTGCCCAGCGTGCTGCGAATCCTGGGCAGGCTGGGCAACTCGCCCGCCCCGACATAGAGGATGTCGCACAGGCGGATCGGCGCCAGGCTGCTCAACCGGGCGATGACGATGCGCTTGCCGTCCACCCGCCGCTCGTCGAAACGCAGCAAGGCGGCGCCGACCTCCGCGTCACCCAGGACGCAAAGATGAAAGTTGGCGCGCGGCGATTCCGGCCACTCGAAAAGATGGGCAAAGTTGTACAGATACGCTGCCTTCATGTCGTGCTCGGACACCACCTGGGCGTTGGCCGCCAGGCTGATCCACATCGCGAGCAAGACAAGCAGGCGGCGCATCGTCATCAGAGATCCAGGTTGAGCTGAAGCCAGTAGGTCCGGCCGTCCATGCGCAGGCTGTCGATGCCCGTCCCCGGCGCCCAGGTGAAGGGGGAAACGACCTCGTAGTCGCGGTCGAACAGGTTGCGAACGCTGAACGCAGCCGTCACACCATGCCACGGCCGGTCATGGGTGAAGGTCAGGTTGGTCAATGCCACGCCGCCCAGCCGGCGCCGTTCAGCGGTCAGGCGAGCCCCCAGGTACTGCGTTTCCAGGCCGACGCGCAGCCCGTTGCCGGGTAGCGGCGCAGTAATCTGGAACTTGCCCAGCACATTGGGCGAATTGATTGCATCCTGCCCCGTGGTGTCCCGCGCATCCTGCCAGGCGCCGCTGCTGCGCAACCGGACCCCGTTGTCCCAGCGCGCCTCGAATTCCACTTCCAGGCCGCGCGAACGGCTGTTGCCGAGCGCGGCGT